>JAAWGR010000055.1 GCA_022795445.1 Oscillibacter sp.
CAAGCGCCGCCAGCAGGACGGCCGGTGGATTTGCGCCGCCCCCTACGGGTACATCGTCAACAAGCGTCAGGAATTTGAGATCGTCCCCACGGAGGCGGAGATTGTTCGAAGAATTTTCCAGCTCTATATCGACGGCTGGGGCTACAAAAAGATTGCTAACCAACTTACGGAAGAGGGCGTCCCCACCCCCCGCATGACGGAGCGGGATCGCAAGGAGGCGGCAGGGGAAGAGTACCGCCGGACCGTCAAGCCCGCCTGGGCCATTGTGACGGTGCAGGGCATCATCGACAATGACTTCTATATCGGGACCCTCCGGCAGGGGAAATACACCCGGAAGAAAATCAACGGCAAAGAGGTCAAGCGGGATGAGCTGGACCACATCGTCATTGAGCACCATCACCAGGAAATCATCGACTATCGAACCTTTGCCACCGCCCGCGCCCTGCGGGAGAGCCGTTCTACCGCCCACTACCGGGGCCAGAAAAAGTATGACAACGTGTACTCCGGCTTCTTGGAGTGCGGCGACTGCGGGTCTCCTATGTTCGCCATGAGCCGCCGGGACATCAAGGACGCCTACCGCTGCGGGGAGTACCACAAGCGGGGGCTGAAAGCCTGCACCAGCCACCACATCCGGGTGGACAAGCTGGATGAACTGCTGAAAATTTATGTCCAAAAGGTCAAGGACAACTCCGCCGCAATACTGGACCGTCTCAACGCGGATCTTGAAAAAGAAGCGGAGGACGTAGCCGAAACGGAAAAATCCGCCGAAAATCTGGCGGCTATTCTTACAGACTTACAGGAGGAGCTGAAAGCCACCAAGCGCCAGCGCATCCGGGACATTATGAAGCACCCCGACCAGGAGGAGACACTGGAGGAAACCTACGACGAGTTGGAGAGCGACCTGCTCCGCCGGATGGAGGGTATCCAAAACCAGATTGCCATGACAGTGGACAAGCGCAACACCATCATTCAGGTCAACCGGGCGGCCAAAACGGCCATGGAGGTTTTTGACGATATCCTGAACAAGCCCAAACTGGACCGGAACGACCTCCAGCTCATCATTCAAAAAATCAGGGTTTACGAGGATCACATTGAAGTCCAGCTCCATGCCGATGTGGACAGCATCCTGCGCAGCGGGAGCCTCCCGGAGGAAAAGCCGGAGGCCGTGGCAGCAATGGCCCCTGTCCGGGCGGATGATATCCGCCCCTACGAAATCCAGATCATCCAGGAGAGCGACAAGCACGCAGGGAAAATTTTCACTGTCAAAGTTATCAGCAACGGCGACCCGTTAGAGATTTACACTAGCCGGGACGGGGAGGTTATTTTTAAAAAATATTCTCTTCTTGGCGGTGTGGAAGATTTTGCAGGCCAATTATGTGAGACCATGAGTCGTTCCACCGGCAGTATCTGCGCGGTGACAGATCGGGACACCGTGATCTCCGTCGCGGGCGGCGGCAAGCGGGAGCTGATGGGCAAGCGTATCACCAGCGATTTGGAGCAGGTAATGGAGAGCCGCCGTATCTACCAGTACAGCGGAGAGGGGGAGCCAATTCCCGTCACCGACGGCAGCGACAAGCTGGTGACGAACGTAGCGGCCCCGATTCTGTCGGAAGGCGATCTGCTGGGTCTGGTGCTGTTCATCGGCACAACGCCGGGCGTGGCCACCGGCGACGCGGAATATAAGCTGGCTCAAACCATTGCCGCCTTTTTAGGCCGTCACATGGAGAGCTGAAACAGCAAGGCGGACGCCCCGGTTTGGGCGTCCGCTGGTTTTTAGCTGGATGGGACATTGTAGAAATAAGACGAAAAGGGTCTTGCAAATGAACCGCACCTCTGTTATAATAGGATCTGAAAAACAAAGATGCGGCAGCTTGCGGGTGTTGGTAGCGCCCGCAAGCCTGTACAGGTGTCACGAGCACCTACACAACGGCTATCCGCACCGCATGGGTTATTATACGACAAATTTGCCTTTCTTGCAAGAGGGAATCGGCGGTTTGCCTCTGGACTTGTGCGCTCTGTAAATTATCGCCGCTCCATGCGCTGTGTAGGCTCCGGACCTGCATAGCGTTTTTGTTTTTCGCCCGGCGGTCAGGGGGCAGCCAGCCCCCCAGGACCGTCGCGGTGAAAAGCGAAGGAGGGGAAAGGTTGATAAAAATTGCATACAGGCAGTTCTCCCCAAAATCGCATTTCGCAGCGTTGCTTTATGGTGATTTGAAAGGAGAAGCACGACTATGGCAAACCAGCAGTATATGTACACGTTATCTTATGGAAAGTCCGTATCCGGCATGATTGACGCTGCGCGGCAATACCTGGCCGCAGCGGAAAACATGGAAGTTCAAATGTTGAACGGCGGCTCCGCGAACGTGACCATTCTTCAGGCGCGGGCGAGAAGCGGCGGCTTCAAACAGCTCGTGGGCATGGACAAGGCATTGACCATCCGCTTTACGGAGAGCGGCAGCACAGCCAACCGTGGAATTCGGAGAGGCAAAGTGGGGCGACAAGGCGGCGGTTATGGCGGTATCCATGTTTGTCCTGTGGCCTCTGATGCTTACGTCCGGCTATGGCATCTACAAGCAGAAAAAACTGCCGGAAAATATCCGAAAAGTGCTTGAGGAATACGTCAACGCATAACTGCGCTTTGAAAACAGCAGGGACGGTTTCCAATCGCTCCTGCTGTTTTTCATTTGCCAGATGCAGAAATATTCCGTGGAAATCCAGAGGGATTTTGTGCGTTTTGTCATTGACAAATGTCTGCTTTGGATGATACACTGCAAATAACAATTCAAACATCGGCAAAGGCGCTGATGGAGAAAAGTATCGCAGACGTTCCGTCCCAGTGAGCGGGGGAGAGTGCAAACCCCGTACAAAGAATCTGCGTGAAGAACACTCCGTAGCTGCAATCTGAACGCGGTAGTACCCGCCAGTAAGTGCGACGAGTTGTGATCGTTACATCACACGGGCTTGTTGGAGCCTTGAAAGGTGACCGTCCCCGCAAAAAGGGAGGTAAATTAGGTGGCACCGCGGATCGCAGCTATTCGTCCTAAAAAATTAGGATGTAGCTGCGTTTTTCATTGCCCCCAGTCTGTCCCGGACTGGGGCGCCGATACCGGAGGTGCTTTTTATGTGTTCAATTATGGGATTTGAGAGGAAGACGCTGACAGAGGAAGAACTGCGGCCTTATTTTGACCGCACCATCTCCCGCGGCCCAGACATGTCCCGGGTGGTCGAAACACCCTCAGGCTGGCTGTGTTTCCACCGCTTGGCTATCATGGGCCTGACGCCAGAGGGAATGCAGCCCTTCCAGCTGGAAGGCAACTATCTGGTCTGCAACGGTGAGATTTACGGCTTCCGGCCCCTCAAGCGGCAATTGCAGGAACAGGGGTATTCTTTCCAGAGCGGCAGCGACTGCGAGATTCTGCTTCCATTGTTCCGGGAATATGGCCTGGACATGTTCGCTAAGCTGGACGCGGAATTTGCCTTGATCATCTACGATTCTGCGTCGGACTCCCTCATCGCCGCCCGGGACCCTATCGGCATCCGCCCGCTGTTTTATGGCTATGACCAGACTGGCGGTATCGTCTTTGCCAGCGAGGCAAAAAATCTTGTAGGCCTCTGTAAGGAGATTCGTCCCTTTCCGCCGGGACATTATTACGCGGCTGGCAAGTTTGTCCGTTACGCGGACTTGACTACAGTGGAGGCGTACTCCAAAGACGATTTGGATACAACCTGCAAGCATATCCGTGATAAACTGATTGCTGCTGTGGATAAGCGTCTGGACGCGGACGCACCGTTAGGCTTCCTGCTCTCCGGCGGACTGGATTCCAGCCTTGTCTGCGCCATCTCGGCAGTTGTCCTGGGTAAGAAAATCCGGACCTTTGCCATTGGCATGGACACCGATGCTATTGACCTGAAATACGCCCGGGATGTCGCCTTGTTCATCGGTGCGGACCATATGGAAATCATCATGACTCGTGAACAAGTCCTCCAATCCTTGGATGAGCTGATTGCCCTCCTGGGCACTTGGGACATTACTACCATCCGTGCCAGTATGGGGATGTACCTCTGCTGCAAGGCGATCCACGAGCGGACAGACGTGCGCGTACTTTTAACGGGGGAGATTTCCGATGAGCTGTTTGGCTATAAATACACAGATTTTGCCCCAGATGCAGACGCTTTCCAAGCGGAGTCAAAGAAGCGGATCGACGAAATCCATATGTACGACGTCCTCCGGGCAGACCGGAGCATCTCGGTGAACTCCTTGGAAGCCCGCGTTCCCTTTGGAGATTTGGATTTTGTCAAATATGTGATGTCGATTGACCCAGCAATGAAAATGAACACATATGGTATGGGCAAATACCTTCTGCGCCATGCGTTCGAGAAAGACCATCTGCTGCCGGAGCACATTTTGTGGCGGCAGAAAGCAGCTTTCTCCGATGCAGTAGGCCATTCGATGGTAGACGACCTGAAATCTGCCGCAGAACAACGGTATACCGATGCGGAATTTGAAGCGAAGCGGCAGCAGTACAAATACAGTATGCCATTCACGAAAGAAAGTCTGATGTACCGTGAAATATTTGAAAAGCACTATCCTGGACAGGCAAAGATGATCAAAGCTTTCTGGATGCCCAACAAGGACTGGGAGGGCTGTGATGTCGACGACCCATCTGCGCGTGCGCTGTCCAACTACGGCGCAAGCGGGGAATGAGCAATAATGGGCAATATCTCTATAACTGTATCATTATCCATTAATTTGTGACATTATTAAGGAGGAAGAATCTATGAGCGCGACCCTGCATTTACCTGAACTGTTCGGCAGCCAGGTTTTCAACGAGGAGACGATGAAGGAACGGCTTTCCTCTGCATCCTATGGTACGTGGAAGAAGTGCGTGACTGAAGGGACTTCCCTGGATATTTCTACCGCGAATGAGATTGCTGAGGCAATGAAGCAGTGGGCTGTTGAAAAGGGGGCCACCCATTACACACACTGGTTCCAGCCCATGACTGGCGTCACCGCCGAGAAACACGACAGTTTCATTTCCCCCGTCAGCGGCGGCAAAATCATCATGGAATTTTCCGGCAAAGAGCTGGTACGCGGCGAACCAGATGCTTCCTCGTTCCCCTCCGGCGGCCTGCGCGCTACCTTTGAGGCCCGGGGCTACACCGCTTGGGACCCCACGTCCTTCGCTTTCCTGAAAGAGGGTTCTCTCTGCATCCCTACGATTTTCTGTTCTTACTCCGGCCATTCCCTGGACAAAAAAACCCCCTTGCTGCGCTCCATGGATGAGGTCTCCCGGCAGGCCCTGAGGATTCTCCGCCTCTTCGGCGATATGGAGACCAAGCGCGTCACCGCCCAGGTAGGCCCCGAACAAGAGTATTTCCTCATTGACAAGGCCCTGTACAGCCAGCGCAAGGACCTCCGTATGGCAGGCCGTACACTTTTCGGCGCGAAGCCTCCCAGAAGTCAGGAACTGGAAGACCACTATTTCGGCGCCATCCGTCCCCGCGTCGCTGCCTATATGAAGGACTTGGACGAAACCCTTTGGGCGCTGGGCATCCTATCCAAGACAAAACACAATGAGGTTGCCCCATCCCAGCATGAGATGGCCCCAATCTACACCGACGCCAATACCGCCTGCGACCACAACCAGCTGGCAATGGAGATGATGAAGAAGGTTGCCGACCGTCACAACCTAGTGTGCCTTCTGCACGAAAAACCCTTTGCAGGCGTCAACGGCTCCGGCAAACACGACAACTGGTCTTTAGGCACCGATACTGGCAAGAACCTGTTCAAACCTGGTTCTACCCCCAGTCAAAACGCACAATTCCTGTTGTTCCTGGCAGCTTTCGTCAAGGGCGTGGACGATTACCAGGACTTCCTCCGCACCACGGTTGCTTTTCCCGGCAATGATCATCGTCTGGGCGCACAGGAAGCGCCTCCGGCTGTCCTTTCGATTTTTCTGGGCGACGAGCTGAACGCCGTGGTAGAGTCCATCATCAAAGGCACCGAGTTCAAAGATGCAGGCAAACGTACCTTGGAGATCGGCGTGGACGTTCTGCCCGCCATCCGTCAGGACAACACCGACCGCAACCGCACGTCCCCTATGGCTTTCACAGGCAACAAGTTTGAGTTTCGGATGCTGGGTTCTTCCCAGTCTGTTTCCGGCCCCAACATCGCCCTGAACACCATGATGGCCGAGGAATTGAAGCAATTTGCCGATGAGCTGGAGCAGTCCAGCGATTTCCAGGGCGACCTGCAAAAATTGATCCGCCGCGTTTTCACCGAGCATCAGCGTATCATCTTTAACGGCAACGGTTATGACGACGCCTGGCTGGAGGAAGCCGCAAAGCGTGGCCTGAGCAATCTTAAATCTACCGCCGACGCACTGCCTGCTTATATTGCCCCCAAGAATGTGGACCTTTTTGTCAAGCACGGCATCTACACCAAGGAAGAAATCCAGGCCCGGTATGAGATTCATGTTGAAAATTATGCCACAATCCTCTCCATCGAAGCCAATACAATGGTGGACATGATCCGTCATGACATTCTGCCTGCGGTCTCCAAATACGCCGCTGACCTGTGCAGCCGTGCAGGAAGTAAGAAGGAACATGGTATTCCCTGCGCGTATGAGACCAATACCGCCAAGAGCGTTGCGGAGTTGACTGACCAGCTAATGGAAGCGTGTTCTGTTCTGTCGTTGGAATTGGAGAATATCCCTGCTGGCCCGGAGAAAGCTATGACGTACTGCCACGATAAGATGATCCCTGCCATGAGCGCGGCCCGTACAATTGCGGATAAGCTGGAACTTATCACTGCTGCGGAATACTGGCCGATGCCAGTCTACAGCGAGCTGCTGTTCTCTGTGTAATCAAAGGCAAATATTAAAAACGGCATGGCTGAATCGCCATGTCGTTTTTTGTGCGGCTGGACTATTGTATGGTAAATTGCCTCCCGTTTGAACGGACAACCCCCTGTTCCCGCAGATGCTTCAGTTCCCGCATCATAGCGCTGCGGTCGGTGGCGATGTAATCAGCCAGCGTGCTAAGGGAGAAGGGGAGGGTGAAGGTATCGCTCCCAGCCTGGTTGGCAAGCTGGCGGAAATAACAAAGCAGCTTTTCCCGGATAGACCGCCGGGAGAGAACATCCACCCGCCGGGAGAGGGCCTGGGCCTTATCCGCCATAAGCCGGAGCATGTTCTGCACCAAGACGCTGTGCCGCATACAGGCGTGTTCGCAGCGGTTGAAGATATGGGTATAATCCAGGAAGAGGACCTCGCAGGGTTTGCGGCAGACCACTTCCAAACTATCCCCCACACTTCCGGCGAAGGCCAAGGTTTTGCCAAAGACTCCTCCCGGCGCAAGAGTTTCCAGCACCGTAGAGACACCTTCCTCATCAATACGGAGCAGCACAGCCTCGCCCTGTTCGATCAGGCCGACGGAATTTCCCGCGAAATCATAGATCAAATCGTCTACGCGGAACCGCTTGCGCACCGCTTGGAAGCAAGTCAGCATTTCCTCACATTCCACTTGACTGATCCCTTCAAATAGGGGATTTTTATCCAGCTCCGCTCCGTTCTTCATAACAGCCCGCTCCTTCTTTTGTTGCATATATCACATTAGTATCATAACAGGTTTTCGAAGAAATGTAAAGACCTTTTCAACATTCCTCGGAAATTCCATACAGCCAGCCAAATCCCCCCATCTTTTAACTGGAAATTTTCTGGAAATTTTTCAAGGTTATAGGCAAACTTCACAAAATGTTCATCAAATACAGCGACAGTTCCTGTATATTTATTTTAGATATCCATGGAAGGAATCCACCCAGCGGCAACTGCCGCCCCGCACACTGCTCAGAAATGAGGAAGCAACGTGAATATCGCCTATTATCTGCTCCCAAAACACTGTGTTACTTACCTGTATGACGACCAAACCTTCCGCCAGGGCCTGGAAAAAATGCGGTATCACGGCTATTCAGCCATACCCGTTATTACCCGCCAGGGCCGGTACGTCGGCACCATCAGCGAAGGAGATTTCCTTTGGCAGCTGGTTCCGGAAGATGCAGTTCCCCATTCCCGCAAAGATTTAGAGAAACGGATCGTCCGCGATATCCTCCGGGAAAATCATTATCCGCCCGTCCGGATTACCGCGACAATAGAGGAACTGGTCAACAGTGCCATGAAGCAAAATTTTATCCCCGTGGTCGATGACCTTGGCAGCTTCATCGGGATTGTCACCCGCCGTGACATTATCCGCCGCCTGTCGGAACAGACAGCTGCCACAAACGAAGCCTTACGAAAAATCGTATAGGCGGTTTTTGCCGCCGGTGACAGGCCGCCCTTTGTGGGCGGCCTTGCATATATAAACAAAATCAAAAACAGGAGGACTCCTTATGAAATTAGCAACAGCTGCCCAGATGCGGGAATTGGACCAAAAAGCCATAGAGGTGTATAACATCCCATCCATTGATTTAATGGAACGTGCAGCCGTGAGCATTGCCCAAGCGGCGCTGGATCTCTTGCCAATACGGCTGGGAAAATGCCGCGGGGCCATTTTCTGCGGCGCGGGCAACAACGGTGGAGACGGCATCGCCGCGGCACGGCTATTGTTTCTGGCGGGCTTGCGGGTGCGGGTGTTTTTGGTGGGCGATTATGAAAAGCTGACCCCTGACGCTCTGGAAGAAACCAGGCGCCTGAGCGAATGCGGCGTGGAGCTGGAACCCTTTGATCCAGAAGATAAAGGGCAGTCCGCCTGGGCCAGGAACAGCCAAGTGCTCGTCGACGCCATTTTTGGCATAGGCCTCTCTCGGGCCATCGCTCTGGATTCTAAATACGCCAACGCCATCCGGCTGATCAACCGATGCCCTGGCGCGGTCGTTGCGGCGGACATTGCCAGCGGCGTGGAAACGGATACGGGACGTGTACTGGGCTGTGCCGTTCGGGCAGACAAAACGGTGACTTTTTCTATGAAGAAGATCGGACAAGCCGTCGGCAAAGGTGCAGTGCTGTCTGGCGAGGTAGAGGTAGTCGATATTGGCATCCCAGCCAGCCTGCTGCGGGAAACAGCGTGCCCCATCCAAACGGTGGAGGAAGCGTTTGCGCAATCGGCCATCCCACGTCGAATCCCTGACGGGCATAAGGGCGACTTTGGCAAACTGCTCATCGTTGGCGGCTCAGTAGGCTTTACCGGCGCGCCTTACCTGACAGCGCTGACAGCAGTGCGTGCTGGCTGTGGGCTGGTGTATTTGGGCGTACCGGAATCCATTTGGGAGATCGAAACCGTGCGGTGTGTTTCCTCTATGCCATTCCCCCTGGCAGACCGGCATGGGATGGTAAGCCGCAAAGCCCTGCCAGCGGTTTTGGAAAAGCTGGACGCTTGCAAAGTTCTTGCCATCGGCCCTGGGCTGGGACGCTCTGAGCAGACCCAGCAGCTGGTGCGGGACGTCCTGCTGAACACAAAAAAACCCGTTGTCTTGGACGCGGACGGCATAAACGCTTTGGAAGGACATATAGATATCTTGGACCAGCGCCGTGGACGAACCACCATCCTGACGCCCCATGACGGCGAGTTTGCCCGCATCGGCGGAGAACTGACGAATCAGGGACGGGCGGAGGCGGCACGGGCGTTCGCCCAGGCCCATGGATGTATCCTGGTGCTGAAGGGTCACCGGACAATCACCGCCATGCCAACCGGAAACCTGCTGGTGAACACCACCGGCAACTCGGGGCTGGCCAAGGGCGGCAGCGGCGACGTGCTGACGGGGTTGATTGCCTCCCTGCTGGCCCAGGGAGCTACGGCGGTGAGCGCGGCAGCGGGCGGCGTATGGATGCATGGCCGCGCCGGAGATCTTGCAGCGGCACGCCTAACAGCCTACTGCATGTCGCCGGAGGATGTCGTTGCAGAACTGCCAAACGTTTTCCGAGAACTTGGAATATCCTAAATAAGAGGGGGTTTTTCGGTGCGCTGCTGGAAGTGCGTACCAATGATAATGGCCCTGTGTCTGCTGGCTGGCTGCGGCAGCACAGAGGAAACCGTAGACTTGCGGGATCAGTACCATGATATGCAAGGCTGTTCCATGGAGGCAGTGGTCTCCTGCGACCAGGATGGTCTCGCATGGGAGGCCACCTTGCACTGTGAGTACGTCCCTGGCGGAGAGAGTACTGTAGAGGTGCTGGCTCCGGAGACCATCGCGGGTGTCAAGGCGGTGTTGGACGAGGCAGAATGGCGTTTAGAGTACGAAGACGACAGCCTCAATGCCGGGACCCTCAGCGAGGAGGCCATCAGCCCGGCAGCGTGTCTGCCGCGGCTGATGAATGCCCTGCGGGACGGTTGGCTGTTGGAAGAGAATGCAGAGAACTGGAACGACGTCGCCTGTATCCGGATCGCCGTCGACCAGAGCGGAAGCCAGGATGGCAAGATCGTCTCTACCGTATGGCTGCGTCAGGATGACGGGACCCCTTTGCGGGGAGAAATTGCCGTGGAGGGCGAAATAATTTTAACAGCGGAGTTTACGAACTTTACATTTTATGATACAATGTCAGACGACGCGGCGTAAGGCTGCGAATCTGATAAAAAAGGCGGCCGATTATGGAAGCTGACATCTTGCGCCGTACCTGGGCGGAGATCAACCTGGACGCGTTGTCCCACAATTACGAACAGGCCCGTCGGAAAACCGGCCCAGGGGTCAAATACCTGGGCGTAGTCAAGGCCGATGCTTACGGACATGGCGCAATCCAGGTTGCCCGGCAGCTGGAGGCCCTTGGCACGGATTATCTGGCGGTTGCCAGCTTGGACGAGGCCCGGGAGCTGCGGCATAATGGCATCGCATCTCCCATCCTGATCCTTGGCCACACACCGCCGGAGTGGACAGGGGCGTTGATCAAGTACCATCTCACCCAAGCCGTTTCCGGTCTGGATCAGGCGAAAGCTTACAGTGCCGTGGCGGTTGCTGTGGGCGGAACGCTGCGTGTCCACATCAAGGTTGACACCGGGATGTCCCGTCTGGGTTTCTTGGTAGGGAATCAGCTTTCCGACGGCGTGGGCGCAATTGCCCAAGCCTGTGCCCTGCCGGGCTTGGAAGCAGAGGGGATCTTTACACACTTCGCTGTTTCAGACGAAGATTTTGCCGAAAGCGAAGCTTATACCCGGGGACAGTTCGCCCTGTTCCGCCAAGTGCTGACCGCCTTGGAGGCCAAGGGCCGGACGTTCCCCCTGCGCCACTGTGCCAACAGCGGCGCCTTCGCCCGTTATCCGGAAATGTACTTGGATATGGTCCGTCCCGGTATTGCGCTGTATGGCGTAGGCGGCGATGCGGAGCGTCTGGGGCTCCAACCTGTGATGACACTGAAATCCTGCGTATACTCCATCAAGGACTTCTGTCCAGACACGGATATCAGCTACGGACGGACGTTCCGGACACCCGGTAACGCCCGCATCGGCGTCCTGCCCATCGGCTATGCTGACGGTTTGTCCCGCGGCCTGTCGAACCGCATGGCCGTTCAGACGGCCCAAGGCCCCGCGCCTTTGGTGGGACGCATCTGTATGGATATGTGCATGATCGACCTGACCGACTTGAGCGGTATAGGACTGGGGGATGAGGTGGAGATTTTTGGCACACGCCAGCTGGTGGATGGACTGGCAGCGCTGCTGGGAACGATCTCCTACGAACTGGTCTGCGCGGTCAGCAAACGGGTGCCCCGTATTTACAAGCGCGGCGGGAAAACCGTTGAACAGAGCCTGCGGCTACTTCTATAAGGCACAAACGGCCCGTCCTGCGCATAAGATAACGTGGGGCGAGGACGCCGGAATTTAGCCCTCCCACCAGGGCGCTCTCCCAAATGGCGCGGTGTAAAAACGCAATTGTTTCTGGACAAAAGGGTATAAATTCCGGGACTGCGTGGGAGAATGAAAGTGGCCTCACCGAACGGGGAAGGAACCCCCCCCTTCGGTGACGGGTACTTCTTTCGGCGGAGTGTGAACTTTGTGGATACGAGTGTCAAGCGTGGCGATATTTACTATGCCGATCTCTCCCCGGTGGTGGGCAGCGAACAGGGCGGTGTCCGGCCAGTTCTGATTATCCAGAACGACACCGGCAACCGTTTCAGTCCCACTGTGATTGCGGCGGCCATTACTTCCCAGACGGGCAAAGCCCGGCTGCCGACACATATTGACCTTCCCGTGGACCAGAGCTGCGGATTGAGCCGGGATTCCATCGTCCTGCTGGAGCAGGTGCGGACCCTGGACAAAAAGCGGCTGCGTGAACGGATGGGCCACGTGGAGGAAAATGTGATGACGAAGGTAGATCTGGCAATCGCGGTCAGCTTCGGGCTGCCCCACGACCAACTGGTTTGATCGTTTTCCGGCGGGGTTTTCCCCTGGGACGTCCCCGCCGGAAAACTTTAGGACGGAGGTACATATGAAAAAGAACCGATGGGTTTTACGGATGCTGGCCCTGCTGGCCCTCAGCGGCATTCTGATGACAACAGCCACCCTCGCAGCAGAAGCCGGTTCCAGCGGCGACCCCCTGGTAACGCTGAGCTACCTGAACGGTACGTTTTTGGAAAGCATTTTGCAGCGGGTGGATCAAAAGATCGCTGAACACACCGGACAAGCCCCCCCACAGACAACCGTGAGCGGGGGCAGTTCTTCCGCTGTGTCGTTCCATGTGGTGACGCTCTCCAACGGACAAGTCCTCACGGGGGAGGTAGGCTGTGAGGTTATGCTGCGTATTGGAAGCGCATCCTGTGTGGCCTCCGGGGAACCGGGGCTGGTTGACGAGACGACTGCCGGGACCTTGAACAATGGCGGCACACTGGTTACGAACCATCTGTATATGATGACCATCGACGGCCGGGGCGTCCAGGCGACGGCTGCAACAACCAAGCTGATGGTCCGCGGCGGCTACACAATCTCCTGAACCGGGAGGAGGGCTGTCTATGGACAAAAAATCCTGGGAACTCATGCAGCCTCTGCGGATTCCGGCAGGCTGGACGTTTTTATATAACAAATTCGAGGATTTGGAACCGGAGACGCTTCCGCCGGAGGATCAACGCTGGCTGTTCACCTTTGTACAGGATATTTTTTATCTCTATACAGACAAAACCCGGAAACAAAACAAGCAGGTGGAACATCAGCGGCTGGGAATTGACCTGGGCTGGTATCCGGACGGCGACCCGTCCGGGAGCTTCCGGCTGGAAGCAATCCTGAACGATGATTGGATAAACCCTCTGCTTACATTCTCGTCCCGAAGTAAACGGGAAATTGTGGACACTTTGGAATATTGGCTGTTCCATGAATTCATACCTATGTATTTCATTGAAGAAGACATCTTTCGAAAAAATCACCGAAAATGATTTGCTGCATAACGCCGCCCGCCTGCGCATAGGATAGCGCAGGCGGGTTTTTATGCGCGAGGGGGTAAGCGTCCATGGACAAGTTTCCGCTGTTATTAGACGGTATTCCGTCCGGCGAATTGACGGCGGAGCGGGAGGCCTTATATACTTGGTTTACAGCCCGCTGCACCCTGCCGGATGAGCAGCTATGGTGCGCCTGGCTTGTAGGAAGCCAAGGGGAACTGCGCTTAGGGATCTTAGAGCCGGAGGGCAAGCGGGGTACCATCCGCCGCCGGTTCTCCGACCGCATGACGCTGCCTTTGGGCCGTTTACTGCGGGGAGAGGTTCGTCCGGCGGGGGCCAGGGAGACAGAACATTGGGAGCCTCTGCCTGCACCGGACCAGATGTTTCGTACTCCTTGGCTGCGGCAGCGCCTGAAAGGCGCACAGGGTGCGCTGACACGTAAAGCAGGCGGTTTTCGGTACTTGGCGCTGCCCTACAGCAAGGAAAAACCGTTTCCACTGACGACGCTCTTTTGTTTTGCCCACATCCGGCCCATCGGGGATGCCATGTATGTGGTGTATGGCTTTGACAGCCGTGAAAATCCGATCTTTTAAATTAAGCTTTCCGGGGCCGAAGGAGCCAGGTAAACACCAGTGAAACCAGCAGATACAGCGCATTGGAGCATAAGAAGGGCAGCAAAGCCTGGTATGGGGCCACTTTCAGACGAAACACAAACGCTGTTATCGCCTGGCAGGGGAACCAGGAGAAGGCCCAGACAGTAATCCGGTAGAATTTCCGCCGGACATCCTGTGTGCCAGGAAGGCTTTTGTACCGGTGGAAAACCAGTTCCACACCGGTGAGGCCCGCGAGCTGTGCGGTCACCCCAACCAGGATGAACGGCGGCATTTGCACAGCCCAAGTGCCATACAGATTCATAAGCAGCCCAAAAAATTGGATTCCAACACATGTGACCCAACCAGCAGTGCGGTTCTGGGACTGTGCCGCCTCCGACTCCTTCTGTTTTACTGCTGGGATGTCTGCGTCGCTCTCATAGGCGTCTCGGAGAAGGTAGTCGGTGGAGACGCCGAACAAGTCCGCCAGTGTCAGCACATTCTCTGTATCTGGCACTGCCGCGCCGCTCTCCCATTTGCTGACCGCCTGCCGGGAGATGGGGACCTTCGCTGCCAGCTCCTCCTGGGACCAGCCATGGGACTTGCGCAAAATTTGCAATTTTTCTCCAAATGTCATGGAAAACCAAACCTCCTGTGTTTTTATGATGGTTCCAGTATAGCGCAGCAGGAGGAAAAAAACCACCATCTCTGGCTTGCAAAGGCGCAACCAAAGTTGACATAGGAGTATATTCTGTTGAATTTGTTAAAAATCCGAGGATTCCAGAAATATGTATTCCCAATTGGCTCGCTCTGTGTTATAATAAATAAAAAGAAATGGCACAGGATTCTCATCGTGCTTGTGCCGCTGCACAAAGGTCCGTCCGGCCTTGGACGGAAGATTGGGAGGAAGCGGATATGAAATGTCCATACTGCGGTTTTTTGGAGAGTAAAGTGGTGGATTCCCGTCCTGCGGAGGAGAACAGCAGCATCCGCCGCCGAAGGGAGTGTCTTTCCTGTTCGAGACGGTTTACCACCTATGAAACCGTGGAGAGTGTGCCAATCATGGTGGTGAAGAAGGACGGTATTCGCCAGAGCTTTGAACGTGCCAAGGTTTTGCGCGGGATGATCCGGGCTTGTGAGAAACGTCCAGTGCCCCTGGCAGTGTTGGAAAAAATTGCTGCCGAGATTGAGCTGGACCTGCAAAATTCTATGGAACGGGAGATCAGCAGCGAGGCCATCGGGGAACGGGTCATGGACCGCCTGCGGTCCGTAGACCAGGTGGCCTATGTGCGTTTCGCGTCTGTTTACCGGCAGTTCAAGGACATCGACACCTTTATGACAGAGCTGAACAAGCTCCTGGCAGAGAGCTCCCTATAATATATTCCGCAAACTGAAGCGTTCCATCTCCGCCAGCAGTCGCAGCTGCTCTTGCAGACCCGCCAGTTCCGCCTGAAACTCGCTGCCTTCCTGGACGGCGGCAAAGGCCCCGCAGCGGCGGTACATTGCTTCCGCTTCGTCTACCACGCCATGTCCGGTAACAATGTGTAGGTACGTTTGCCGTTCCGACCAGTCTTGGTAGCTCTTCTGCAAAATGTCCACAGCAGCAGGCCAATTTTCCGCACTGGCCTGCGCGGCGGCCTCTTGCAGTTGTTCCTGCCAGCGGTGAGAATTGGACTCCATTGCCGCGCCATTCCAAATACAGAACGCCAACACCGCCGCCAATACTGCCAGTGGCGGGAATATCCCTTTTTTCATAACGGCGCCTCCTTTTTGATGCAGTTTACTGCGCCCCGCTCATCTAAGGTCAACAGAAAAACTTCCTTGGGGGAGGATAGGCCTTGCTTTTGCAGTATCTCCATCAGCCATGCCTCATCCCGGCGGCAGGCCGTCAGATTTTTACGCAGCACCCGGCCGTCGTTGACCAGAACGACTGGAAGGACCACCTCGTCCTGTACCGCGAAGCCCAGCTGTTCTGCTGTAGGAGGCTGCTGCCGTGCCCAGGGCAGTACCGACAGCTGCCCGGAGTTTTCTAACACGGCGTATTTGACATCCGCAAGGCTGGGATAGCCCTGTTCCCGCAACTCCTCTAGCAGCTCGTCCAGTGTGTACCGGTTCCGGCGCATGGATTCCTGCTGCACGACGCCCTCCCGGATCAGTACCGAGGGCGTGCCGCATACCAGCTCCCGGAACCGCAGGCTGTGCAGTGACATCTGGCTGAGAAGCATCGACAGAGCTAGGAGCGTCAAGATGGGGATTACCCCTGCCAGGAGCGGGATGCCGAAGTCCTGCATCGGCACTGTGGCCAGATCGGATATCATCATCGTTAGCACCAGTTCGCTGGGTTCCAGCTCGCCGATTTGTCGTTTGCCCATCAGCCGGAGGCCGATCATTATCAGAAAGTAGAGGATTATTGTGCGCACAAAGGCGGTCATCATGGCTGGGATTCCTCCATTAGGAGATTTGCGCCCGCTTGCGGCCCAGGGTGCATTCAGCATTTAGTATCTGCTGTTTTTCCTATGCTATTCCCGCTGCCGCCTGCCGCCATCTTCGGCGGCAAATTTTTTTAAATTCTATGAAACCTTTTGTCTGTTTGAAGCGTTTACGAAATAGAAAGGAGGTGGGGTCGGTGTTTGGCCGCATGTTAAACAAGGACCCAGGGCGAGACCGCTTTGTCCGGCTATATACGGCAAACCATCAGCAGATGCTCCGGCTGGCGGTACAGATTCTCGGCCCTGGCCCCAAGGCGGAGGATGCCGTACATGACGCTTTTGTAAAACTCATCCGACACTTCGACCAACTTTGGGAGAAACCGGAGGACCGCATCTCTGGCTGGTTAGCCGTGGTAGTAAAGAATTCCGCGCTGGATATTCTGCGGAAGGAACAGCGGGAAACCGAGCTGGACGCGAAAGAGTGGGAACCCGCTGTTCCGGCGGATGAAGGGGAATTTCATGCGCTGGTGGCGCTGATTCGCGGCTTGCCGGAGGACTACCGCCGGGTGTTGGAGCTGCGGTTTGTGGCGGAGTGGAGCTTGGCAGAGATTGCACAGGAATTGGTCTTGACGGAAGGTGCGGTAAAGACCCGTATTTTCCGGGGACGCAGACTCTTGATTGATCAGCTGCGAAAGGAGGGATACTTGGATGGACGGGCCTGTATTTGACGCCATGCTGAAAACCGCACTGGAAGAAGCCCTCTGGCTGGACGCAGAGGAAATGCGGGAAAAAACACCCCAGCTCTCGTCCCAGCACCGCCGCCGGATGCGCCGGATGTTGGAAAATCCATGGAGCTATCTCCACAGCGGCATGGAAGGGCAGACAAGGAGGAGACACCCCGTACGATACCTAGCCATCTTTGCGGCCGTGATTGTACTGACGGGTACGGCGGCGGGCTATGCCCTGCGGGGTGGCTCGTTCCGGGATATGTTTGACGCAAGTCCCTGGGCAGAAGTCTACGGCGGTGCGGCAGACACCGGACAGCTGCTGGATATGGGCGGTGAGCTGGATACGGTGTTTGTGGAGTCCGGAGGACTGCGGTTTGAAATGCTGGACGCTTTGTCCGATGGCCAGGTGGCCATGGTCTCTGTGCGGCTGACGATGCTGGAAAAGCGGAATCAGCTGAGGACTTTTGCCCGCGGCGTCAATTTTGAGGAAGTGGAGATTGCTTCAGAAGACGGGGGAGAGATTTCCATCTACAGTCTCAGTATTTCTTCCTGGATGTCGGAAGGCCATGAGGATTTAAAGCCGGGGCAATATTCTTTGATTTTTACCATCAACGACCTCGCCTTAACGGAGGGTGGGAAATATGAGATTCGCCTGAAAGACCTGGTGGGTGAGAAGAATAAACCGCTGTTTCCTGGCGAGTGGACTTTGGCAGTAACGTTGCAGCCCGCCCAGGTGCTGAATTTGCGTCCGGAATGTACCTGCACGCTGAACGGCGCAGAGTGGCGCTTGGAGCGTTTGACGGTATCGCCTTTGGCGCTGACGATGGAGTTCCGCTATGTCAGCGGAGCCTGGGATGGAGAGTGGAATTTCCTAAGCAACATCTCTATCCATTTAAAAGACGGCCGCACAATCAACAGCTTTACCACCGGTGCCTGCGGCAGCGATTCCGAGCTGTCCCTGACGCTGGAGTTCCAAATGCCGGTGGATGTGCCGCAGATCGAGAGCGTGACTGTCTCTGGGGAAGAAATCCCCTTGAAAATGTAACCAGGCAAGGCCCTGCCATACGGCGGGGTCTTTTCTTATCCTTCCCCGAAAATTTTTGAAAAAATCCCCTTGACTCTCACCCCTGGGGAGGGCTTATCCTGTATCCAGGCCTGAAAATCACAACGTTGTGGAGGAACCCCCTATGCTGAAAATCGGCGAATTTTCCAAACTGTCCAGAGTCAGCATCCGTCTGCTGCGTCTGTATGACGAAGCCGGCCTCCTGACTCCTGCGTCCACCGACCCCTTCACGGGTTACCGTTATTACAACGAAACTCAGCTGCCCATTGCCAACCGCATCACTGCCTTGAAGGAGATGGGCTTCACCCATGCTGCTATCGCGGAAGTCCTGCGGTGCTACAATACCCCCGAGGTGCTGGAACGGTGGCTCCTTCTTCGGCGAACCGAGGCCAAGGCGGAGGAGAAGGAGGCACAGCGGCGGCTGCGGCTTCTGGAAACAGCCATTGAACGGCTGAGAAAGGACAAAGTGCATATGAAATACAATGTAACGATTAAAACCATTCCTGAGCGCTATGTTGCCAGTGTACGGCAGATCATCCCCTGCTACGACCGGGAGGGCGACTTATGGCACATTTTCTGCCAGGAAACCGCCCGCATGAACATTCAGGACGGCGACCTGGTCCTGTGTACTGCTATATTTCACGACGGTGAACACAAGGAAACGGATGTGGATGTTGAAATTCAGAAGACCGTTCTTGGGATTTATCCAGATACAGAGCATGTAAAGTTTAAAACGGTTCCGGCCGTTCAAGTGGCTTCCGCGACCTTCCAGGGCAGCTACAGCAAGATCGGTGAGGTCAACGAGGTTGTTGCGGCCTGGGTACGAGACAACGGCTATGCCTTTGACGGTTTATTCTTCAATATCTACCACGTCAGTCCCCATGAGACACGAAACCCTGATGAATTTGTTACGGAAGTTTGTTATCCGGTGAAGCGGAAATAAGCGGCAGAAATGGGCGGGTTTGCAAACCCGC
>JAAWGR010000056.1 GCA_022795445.1 Oscillibacter sp.
AGGGTCCACCCGTTCCCATTCCGAACACGGTAGTTAAGCTCGTTTCTGCCTACAATACTTGGCTGGCGACGGCCTGGGAAGATTGGTAGTGCCAACACAAAAGCGGATTGCAGTTTGCAGTCCGCTTTGTTTTTTAATTGAGGATGCAAGTGTGAAGTAAAAGGCCCCAGGAACGTCGTTCCTGGGGCCTCATTTTAGTTTTCTTTCTCACGGATTTCCAGATAATAGTGTTCCTCGGCAAGGCTAAGGGTTACGCAAGTAATGCCGCTTTCCAGGTCGAAGCCGAAGTTTTGCGCAGTTATGGAGATGGTTTCGGTGTTTTCTAAGGAGGCGGTTTGGCAGGTGAAGTTTATGGTGGAGCCTAGCTGTGTTACGAAATCATAGCCTTGAATACCTGTGTTTTCGAAACTACAATGAAAGTCATAGCTGGGTGCTTTCCAAAGATGAAATACAATATCAATTTTTTCTTTAGCGGGAATGATTACAGGAACAGAGAGATACATCACACGATCATGGTATAAAGTTTCGCTGAGAATATCGTCTAAACGTCCATCCATATAGCGATCCACAGGATTTTTGCTTGTAGGTCCATATTGGGTGAAGAATTCAGTAACAGCATGACAGTACATAGAAAGGGGGACCGTATTAAAGGCGTTTTCCTGGTCAATTGCCCTACCTTCTGCGTACCAGCTGGCATATATCTGACATAATTGGTCCAGCACATCGCCTAAGGTGGTTTTGGTGCGGGTGACTGTGCAAGATACGCCGTCGATTTCCTCCCCCTCGTGGCAACCGCCATTCTGATAACCTTGAAGGGTGTAATCTGGAATATCCTGCCCCAGGACAATCAGCAGTTTTGTGTTGGATTCCCGGCGTATACCGTCGGGGACGAAATAACTGTAACGACGGAACCCGTCATCCCTGCTTTCCATGCCGTTGATGCCGTAGGTCAAGATCTGGGTGGCGTTTTCGTCAATGGTGAAGGTGATGGCTTGGGTGGCTGCTTGATAGGTTTCATGAGGGGCGGCGAAGTTTGAAAAGCTGTAGACCGTTACGGGGGCATCCAAAATAGGCGCGGAGTAGTCCGCCAGGGTTTGAGAAAGGTATTCTCCGCTGTTCAGAAGAGCCTTGTATTCCGTCCAACTGCTTAGAGAGTTCAAGTTTAAGGTGTCCAGAGAATCCGCCCCCAAGGCACCTTGAAAGCCGCCAGAGTATGGCCCGGCATAAAGGCTGGTTTCCATCTCCATACCATCCGTTGTAACTAAAGGCCGTTCTGTGGACAGCTCGGCTAAGTTTCCAGCAAAAGGGTAGAGGGCTGTCACGGTGATGTCATCTTCCGTGAGATTGGTAAGGGTGTAAGCGTCCGTGACATTTGCGCCCCATTGGCGAGGCTCGCCATCGGCGTATGTGTTGGGGGAGAAATCCCAGGTTATGGCCCGTTCTGCCGTGAGGCCGTTGGCAGGTTCCTCTGTGGTCAGAGGAAAGACTGGTCCGGCGTACTGCATAAAGATGCTGCCGCCGTTTTCACTGTTGTGATCGATACCCATTCCGTCAAAGGTACCGCCTGAAGCACCTTCTGAAGAAGTATTTCCAGCTGTTCCGAGGTGTCCAAAGGCTCCAATGGCAAACCAACCGCCAATGATACAGGCTAATGATAGACATGCCGCAACGGTGAGAATTGTCCGCCAAGGTGGTTTTTGGCGTTGTGCAGTGTCCCATGGAGCGGCTTCTGCAATTAAGTTTGTATCAATGAGTCCAAGAGCGCGAAAAATCCGTTCTGCATTCATAGGTTGATTTCCTCCTTTTCCAAATAAGCACGCAAAGCCTTGCGGGTGCGGAACAGGGAAGATTTCACTTTTCCTTGCTGGCAGCCCAGGCTGGATGCAATCATGGCAACTGGTTCGCCATACCAATACCGGCGCAGGAAAATCAGACGGTTTTCCCGTGAAAGCTGCCGTAGGAAGGTGCTAAGCAAATCCGCAAAAGCTTGTTCTTCCAAAGCGGTTTCCGGACGGCCGCTGGGAGAAGGGATACACTCTTCCAGCTCGCCTAGAAGCAGTTCCATACCTCTGCCGCGTTTGTCCGCCTGGCGCTGTTTCCAGCGGTCAAGAGAGAGGTTGCGGACGATCCGCGACAGCCAGGTCTGCAATGTTGTGGGACGCGTGGGCGGGATGGCGTTCCAGGCACGGAGGTAAGAGTCGTTGACACACTCTTCTGCATCCTCATGGCTATAAAGGATATTCCAAGCAATCCTTGACAGCAGTTGTCCATATTTCCCGGCAGTCTCCTGAATCGCCTGTTGATTGCGAGACCAATATAACTCAATAATTTGATGGTCTTCCACGAAATCCCTCCTCTTTGGTTCGAAGTACTTCTATCAATTAAGACGAAAAAACTAGCGGAAGGTTGCAAGAGAACCAGAATTTTTTTCAAGCACCCCGAGGGTTGCTAAAGCTCTTTTTTGGATACTTTTTCTCGAGAGAAAAAGTATCCCCCCGGAGGGATGTCCTCTGGGGGGGCTTGCATCAGATGGAAAGGAGGCCACGGGAGATCAGGAATTCTCTGGCAACTTCGTCAATGGTACGTTTTTGAACATCGACCTGATATGTCATTTCTACCATATCATCATTGGCAATCTGACCTGCAAGGAGGTTCAAAATTCCCGCTAGGTCTGCGTCAGCAAAACGTTCAAAAGTGTCTTCACGCACTAAAAACGCGCCATTGTAATCGGGAAAGAAGTTTTGGTCATCTTCCAAGACTTTCAAGCCTGCTTTGCGGTTCAAACCGTCGGTAGCATATACTTCCGTCACATCAAAGCTGCCTTTTTCAGCAGCTGCGTACTTGAGGCTGACGTCAACCGACATCTCATCTTTGAATGTCAAGCCGTAAAACTGGACAAAGGGGCCATACTTCATGCTGCCTTCTTGCGTAAAAAACTCATGCTCGGCGCCAAATACCAACTCGCCTGCAATAGGAATCAAATCGCTGACTGTCTCCACCGCATAATGCTGGGCCGTGTCCTGCGTCACTGCAATGGCATATGTATTGTCAAACCCCAGCTTTTCCAAGAGGCACAAGCTGTAACGTTCCTTAGCGGTTTGGTTCGCAAAATCATAGATCGACATTCCCTCCGGAACATCAGCAGTATCCATCTGCAAGAAGGTCGTCAGGAGGGTACCGTCATAGCTAATCATCAAATCGCAGGTGTGGCTGTCACCAATCAGTGCCTTGAAATTGTTTACCTGGGACATCTGATCTTGAATAGTAACCGTCAAATCGGTACGGTCTTCCACCAGCATTTTCACCATATGATGCATCAATTGTGTTTCACTGTAATCGCCATCATAAAGAAGCAGCTCACCTGTGCCCACTGGCTTTATGCCATAGGGCAGGAGGGCGATAAACGCTGCTAGAATCGCGGCAACGGGAATCCACATCGTTTTTGCACCGCCGCCATGTTTCTTGACGTTTTTCTCAAACCAGCCCATCAGAAGATCCAACAGGACTGAAATAACCATCAGCGCACCGGTGCCAGAAAGAATAAGGCCCATATCCTGGATGCGGATACCGCGGTTAATCACGCTGCCCAGTCCGCCGCCGCCGACAAAAGCCGCAAACACTGCCGTGCCGATGGCGTTGACTACCGCGATGCGGATGCCGGTAAAGACCGTCGGGAAAGCCAAGGGAAATTCAACAACCAAAGTCCGATAGGCCTTGCTCATACCCATGCCGCGGGCGGCTTCCTTGACGCCGGGATCCACTTCCTGCAACCCCAAGCAAGTGTTTCGCACGACGGGGAGGAGGGAGTACAGGGTGATGCCTGTAATCACGGTTAATTTGCCAGGGGAGAGGACAACCATGATAATACCCAGCAGGGCCAGGGCAGGGATGGTCTGCAAAACATCCACGACGCGCAGGATAACAGCGCGGGTTTTCGGGTAGGTATAGGCCAGGATCCCCAGGGGCAGACCGATAACGATTGACAAAATGCTTGCGGCCAGGACAATAAATAAATGTTCCCAAACCAAAGCCCAGGTCATTTGCCCACCCCCTTCCGCAGCCCGCGGGGTGTGACGGCCTTTTGCAGAAGGTCAATGACTGCGCCGATGGCGACCGCCAAAACCGCCGCCGGAATTGCACCGAGCAGAATCAGCGTGTTGTTGTTGGAGTTGGTGCCTTGATAGACGAAATCGCCCAAGCCGCCCTGACCGATCATGGCCGCCAGGACTGTCCAGGAGACGGTATAGACGGCAGACATTCGCAGACCCGCAACAATCGTCGGCATAGCGAGGGGGAGTTCCACTTTCACCAAGGCTTGCAGGCGGGACATGCCGCAGCCTTTTGCGGCTTCAATGTACTTCGGTTCCACGCCTAAGATGCCGGTATAGGTATTTTTCAGCACAGGAAACATGGCATAGATGGATAGGGAGATGATTACAGTTGCGGGCACCATCCCCAAGGCCATAAACAGAAGGCCGATGAAAACAAGGCCGGGAATAGTTTGGAAGACCGACAGGACAGGCATAAACGTTCCTGCCGTCTTTCGTGGGAGGCGGGAGAGGAGGATGCCCAGCAGGAGCCCCAGAAGGAACCCGGCAGCGGTAGAGATCAGGACATAGCCTGTATGGATGGCGATGGCTTTTGCCAGCATTCCGCCGTAAGTGTCGAACAGCGCTTTCATTTCTCATCCCCCCATAGGTTCGCCGACACAGAACGGGCCACGCTGGTTTTTGTCACAATACCTGCAATGGTGTCGTCTTCGTTGAGGACGACTACATAAGCCTCTCCGGAATCCAGAAGGTAGTCGAAGCACTCCTTTGCATCGTCGCCAACGCGGACAGTGCGGGCGGTTTGACGGATGAGCGGTTCGATGCTGGCAAGGCCCTGGCCCCAATGGCGGATGTCGCCGATGGAGACGATACCCAGATATCGTTTATCCTGGTCTGTGACCAGCAGAGTGTCTACGCTGCCCCGTGCCATGCGCTCGGCGCACTCAAGGACGCCCCGGTTCTTCTTTACCGTCAGGACATTGGTGCGCATAAAGCTCTCCACCGTAGAGGGCGCGGGGTTTTCCGGCCCATGCTTGCCCAGGAAGCTGCGCACCAGGTCGCTGGCGGGATGTTCCAGCATTTCTTCCGGCGAGGCCATCTGGATAATGCGTCCGGCCTCCATAAAGATAATGATATCGGCCAGCTTGAGGGCTTCTCCCATGTCATGGGTAACAAAGACGATGGTTTTGTTCAATTTCTGCTGGAGGTTTTTCACTTCGTCTTGTAAGACTTCCCGGGTCATAGGGTCCAGTGCGCCAAAGGGTTCATCCATAAGGACGATGGGCGGCGACGCCGCCAAAGCCCGCAGGACGCCGATCCGCTGCTGCTGTCCGCCGGAAAGTTCAGAGGGATATTTGTTTGCGTGCTGCTCCATGCCCACCATTTTCAGCAGTTCCGGGACTAGCGCATCACATTTTGCCTTGTCATATTTCAATAGCTTTGGCACAACGCAAATATTTTGGGCAACCGTCATATTGGGAAACAGACCGATCTGCTGGATAACATAGCCGATATGCCGCCGGAGCTGTACTTTATCGGTCTCCTGGATATCCTTACCATCGATAGAGATAACGCCAGAATCCGGGTCAATTAGGCGATTGATGGTTTTCAGGGTTGTCGTTTTCCCGCAGCCGGAGGGTCCGATGAGAACGACGAACTGCCCATCGGGAATAGTAAAATTAAGGTCTTTCAGGATTGGAGTTTTGTTGTAGGTTTTGCTGACGTGCTCAAACTGGATCATTCGGTTCCTCCTTTGGTTTGATCAGGTTGTAGACAGCCTCCGCGGCGGCGGGGGTACCTGCTAATACCAGAATGTCTTCCGCTTGGAATTCTGCGTAGGGCCCAGGAGAGAGCAGGACCGTTTCACCCCGCCGGATGGCGATGATTGTCGCGCCTGTAGACTGCCAGAACTTCAGCTCACCAATGCTTTTCCCGGCGAGGGGGGAGTTCCAGGGAACTGGAACCTCATAGTTCGGCAAGGGCTGATGGGGGGAGGCAAAAGCCTCCCGGCGCTTGACCAAGGCAGCGGCAGTTTCGGTGATGCGTCGATGGAGATCTTCTTCTTCTGCGAGAAGGGCTTTGAGCTGCTTATAAATGGCGTAGACGCCGGCATCCCCCTCAAAGTTTTCCATATACCGCCGAGCGTTTTCGACGGAGAGGACCACGGCCCCGCTTTGGGGCTTGACCTCCACAACGTGCATGTCTGCCAGGAGCCGCAGGGCGCGCCGTATCGTTTCTGGCGATACATTGTATTCAGAAGCCATGACAGAACGGCCATAGATGCGGCTCCCTTCCTGGAACTCGCCTCTGGTAATCCGCCCGGCGAGATCCAGAGCGATTTGCAGGTATTGGGAGGGGACGACAATCTGTTTCATAGCAGCCTCCATACGGGCGCAGGCGCACAGCCCGATAATATAGATATTATATACTGACAACTTAAAAATGTAAATAAGGATGGCAGTTAAAATTCTGTAAACAAAATGGTACGCTTTTGTCGAAAAAGTAAGAAAAAGGGAATATTAGCGAAAAACAGGTCAGAAAAAACCCCAGCGGGTTCAACCGCTGGGGTTTTTCCTGTCAATTTGCAGTGAGACGCATCACTCTGCACGTTCCGATTCTGATTTAAGAATTTTACCAGTCACAGCATCAATCTCAAACTCATACTCTCTGCCGTTATAGATGATTTCCACTTCATACGCCCAGCGCCCGTCGTCTTTGTCCAATTTGATCTTCCGCACGTTTGCCGTCGTTGCGCCAGGGACGCTTGCCAGGGCAATGGACTTGGCGCTCTCTTCGCTGATGTAGGAACCGCTGCTGCCAGTTCCAGAGGGCGGAGTATCGCTTTCTGCGTCATAGTCCACACGGAGGATCGCGCCAGTGTAGGCGTCGATTTCGTAGTCGTATTCTGCATGGTTTGTGGCATAAAATTCGACCTCATAGACCTGCCGTCCATCTTCCCGGTCCAGTTTGCACTTGACAAAAGTCACCTGTGAGGCGGTCAATTTAGCGTGAGCCAGTGCGGCAGTCTTGGCAGCCTCCTCGCCAATCAGCGTACCAGGGTTGGAAGTTGTCCCAGGCGTAGCAGGCGTTGTGCCATTGGAGGGGCCGAAGGTATCGGCATCCGTAACGATTGGGTCGTTTCCGGTGAGGGTGATGGTGCGGGTTTGGCCGTCCCAGCTGACCGCTTTGCCCATAAGCTCACCGATGGCACGGACGGGCAGGTAATTGGTGCCGCTGCTGAGAAGGGGATAGACCGTATTGCCTTGCGCGTCTGTAAAAGTGCGGAGAGTCCCATCCACGATGATTTTGAAGTCAGGCCGCTGCTCGACGGTGATTATGGCGTCCTTTGCATTTGGGTCGGGGGTACCAACCGTAGGGGGCGTTGTGCGGGGACTAGAGAGGGTGATGGTTTTGGAAGCGCCGTTCCAGTTGACGTTTTTGCCCATGAGCTCGCCAATAGCTCGGACAGGCAGGTAATGGGTGCCGTTAAAGTAGATTGTATGTACTTCTTTGCCGGTAACATCATAGAAAGTCTGCTCTACGCCGTCCACAAGGATGGTGACGCTAGGGCGCAATTCTACCGTTACAGTAGAAGGTTCCAAAGCGGAAGCATAGATGGTAAGAAGGCCCAGCAGTGTGAGAAGGGCCAGCGCCAAAGCGCTCAAACGTTTTCCGATGTGATGGTTCATGTCGGTGCATCCTTTCTGTTTTATAAAATATGCAAGGAATCAGGCCGCTTTGCAGCATGGTTTCCCTTCTTACATTTTACCAGATTTCACCGTCGCAGGCAAGCTGCAAATTCACCGATTCGATTCGTTTAAGTGTTCCTTTACATATTGCAGGAATTCAGGGGTCTTTGACCAATATTGAATACCCCAATTTTCAAAACTCCATTCCGCCATGTATTCGTTGCATTCAAAATCAATATAATAAATTTCCCCATTCTGTACAACGAAGTTTGTTGGAAAATAATCAATGTTTGTGTGTGCAGCATATAACAACATGCACATGCTTTGCACCTGGTCAACATAGGTGGGAAGCATCTTATCCTGTAAAACTAACTCAAAAATTGTGGGGCCATCAATATACTCTTTCATAATACGCTCATTTTCTATATCAATATCAATCAGGACCGGAATTTTGATCCCAATCCTTTTTAGACGGTTGTAATCGTTTATTTCAGCCTTGATTTTATTTCCAAATTGGTAAAAGGCGCAAGGTTCATGGTGGATTTGCTTTAATACATATTTTTGGGTTCCGTCGACCGCCAAATAAGAATAGCCGCCTTTTCCCTTACCCAATAACCGAAGGATTTCATATTCTTTTTCGTTAACCATCATTTTCTCGTTCATAATTGACCTCAACTGCATCTTATTCATATTTCGCAAGTTTTGATGGATTGTTTTGCATTTTATCACAGGGATTTGCCCGATTCAATGTGATTTTTGTAAAATCGCCGGATAAAAAGGACCTGGGAAAGAAAATGCTTGTAAAATGAAAGGAAATGGTGTATCATGTATATGCATGTTTGCGGATGCGAGATTTGAGACAGGAGGAGTCTACCATGAGCAAAACCGCTAGTATGGTCATGAAGATCATCGGCGCCAGCCTGGCGTTCGCGGCTTTTATCTGCCTGCTGATTGGCGGCTGGCATGATTTAAGCGTTGGCTGCTGCGGCCTGAAAAAGCGTCTGAGCCAAAAATTCAGCTCTGAATATGACGACTACGCCGATGAGGAGCTGTATGACTGACACCCGGCGTTCCATCCAAAGAAAAACTCCCCCTCCGAGCAGGAGGGGGAGCCTTTTTCGCGTTATTTCCGCTGCCCGAAGGAAGCGCAGGCAATGGCTGTAAACAAGCCGATAGCAATCTATGGAAACGCCGCGGCGGCAAACTGTTGGAGCATGGGTTCCACCTACCTTTTGGAAAGGTCAAATTTCTCAAAAAGTGAAAAACTTGCTTGACAAAGCCAGTAAAGTTATGGTAAACTAAGATACTTCTATGGAATTCAGTGAAGACTACTCCATCCTGAGTTTAAATGCAGTGTAGCATAATTCCTATGAAATTGCAAGACTGTGGCGAAAAAATTTAACAACAGCGCCCGGAGTATCTCGTTTCCGCCCCGGCGGCTGACCGTCCGCCCTATGGAGCCGAAGAAAGGTGAATGTGAAGATGGCAAAAGACAAGTATTATGGAAAAACCCTTCGCAAGAACTTTGCCCGCTACGAGGAAGTTGTCCCAATGCCGAATCTGCTGGAGATCCAAAAGACCTCTTACCAGGAATTCCTGGAGACCGGCTTGCGGGAAGTTTTCGCGGATGTGGGCGCAATTTCCGACTACCAGGGCAACCTGGAGCTGACGTTCATTGACTACAAAATGGACGAGAAGCCGAAATATGACGTGGAAGAGTGCAAAGCCCGGGATGCGACCTACGCCGCGCCGCTGAAGGTTAAGGTCCGGCTGCGGAACAAGGAGACGGAAGAGATCAAGGAGCAGGAAATCTTTATGGGTGATTTCCCCCTGATGACACATTCCGGCACGTTCGTGATCAATGGCGCAGAGCGCGTCGTGGTCTCCCAGATCGTCCGCTCTCCCGGCGTATACTACGGCCGGGAGGTAGATATCAAGACCGACCTTCCTATCCTGACCTCCACGGTCATCCCTTATCGGGGCGCTTGGCTGGAGTATGAGACGGATGCCAACGAACTATTCTGGGTCCGCATTGACAAGAACCGGAAAATTCCCATTACCTGCCTGATCCGTGCCCTGGGACTCAAGACCGACCAGGAGATTTTGGACCAGTTCGGCGATGATCCCCGCATTGTAGCAACCTTGGAAAAGGATCCCTGCAAGAACTACGAGGATGCGATGCTGGAAATCTACCGCCGTCTCCGTCCTGGCGAGCCGCCGACGGTGGAAGCGGCGGAGACCTTGGTCAATAACCTGTTCTTCGATCCTCGGCGGTATGACCTGTCGGTTGTTGGACGGTATAAATTCAACAAAAAGTTATCGCTTTGGCAGCGTGTTACCGGGCATAAGCTGGTTTACCCTGTTGCGGACCCCGCCACAGGTGAGATGCTGTTTGATGAGGGCCATATCCTCAGTAAGGATGATGCCCAGCTGTTGGACACGGTGGGCGTTGCCGATGTGACCATCGACGTGGAGGGCGAGAGCCTGCGTGTGATTTCGAATGGCATGTGCGATTTGAAGCATTATGTGGACTTTGACCCTTTGAAAGAATGCGGCATCAAAGAGAGGGTACGTTTCACTGCGATGCAGGAGCTGCTGGGCCAGTACAGCGGCGAAGACCTGATCGACCAGCTCCGCCTGCATAAAGACGATCTGGTGCCAAAGCACATCATTGTCGACGACATCCTGACGTCTATTAACTATATGAATGGCCTTGCACAGGGTGTCTCCGTCCGGGATGATATCGACCATCTGGGCAACCGCCGCCTGCGCTGCGTGGGCGAGCTGCTGCAAAACCAGTTCCGGATCGGCTTCTCCCGCATGGAGCGTGTCATCCGGGAGCGTATGACGATCCAGGATATGGATATCGTGACCCCCCAGAGCCTGATCAATATCCGGCCTGTTACCGCTGCCATCAAGGAGTTCTTTGGTTCCAGCCCCTTGAGCCAGTTCATGGACCAGACGAACCCTCTGGCGGAATTAACCCATAAGCGCCGGCTTTCGGCCCTTGGCCCTGGAGGCTTGAGCCGTGACCGTGCGAACATGGAGGTCCGTGACGTTCACTACAGCCACTATGGCCGTATGTGCCCGATTGAAACCCCGGAAGGTCCCAACATCGGCCTGATTTCTTATCTGGCAACTTATGCCCGTATCAACGAGTATGGCTTCATTGAAGCGCCGTATCGGGCGGTGGATAAAGAAACCGGCAAGGTTGCGGATACGATCACCTATATGACCGCCGACGAGGAAGACAATTATATTGTCGGCCAGGCGGCTGAGCCGGTGGATGAGAACGGCTGCCTGATCAATGCCCGTATCACCGGACGGCACCGGGACGAGATTGTCGACGTGGACCGGGAGATGATCGATTATATCGACGTGTCCCCCCGGATGATGGTCTCCATCGCAACTGCCATGATTCCCTTCCTGCCCAATGACGACGCCAACCGTGCCCTCATGGGCGCGAATATGCAGCGTCAGGCAGTGCCGCTGCTGCGGCCCGAGGCGCCGATTGTCGGGACTGGCATGGAGCATAAGATCTGCGTAGACTCCGAAATCGTCGTCTTGGCGGAGGGCGACGGCGTCGTTACCTCCGTGGATGCCCGCCATATTACTGTGCGCTATGACAGCGGTGAAACGAAGGATTACAAGCTGATTAAATTCCTGCGCTCGAACCACACGACCTGCATCAATCAGCGCCCGATCGTGGAAGTCGGCGAGCGGGTCCATGGCCGGCAGACTGGCCCGGACGGCCAAATGATCGCTCCCAGTGTCCTGGCGGACGGCCCAGCTACCGAACAGGGAGAGATTGCCTTGGGCCGCAATATCCTGGTCGGCTTCATGACCTGGGAAGGCTATAACTATGAGGACGCCGTGCTGCTGAACGAACGGCTTGTGCGGGAGGATTTGTATACCTCTATCCATATTGAAGAATTCGAGATCGACGCCCGCGACACAAAGCTGGGACCGGAGGAGATTACCCGGGACATCCCCAACGTGGGTGAAGATGCACTGAAGGATTTGGACGAAAACGGCATTATCCGCGTGGGCGCAGAGGTGAAGGCCGGAGACATCCTGGTCGGCAAGGTGACGCCTAAGGGCGAAACCGACCTGACGGCTGAGGAACGTCTCCTGCGGGCCATTTTCGGCGAGAAAGCCCGGGAAGTCCGGGATACCTCCTTGAAAGTTCCCCACGGCGAGAGCGGCATTGTGTTGGACACAAAAGTCTTTACGCGGGAGGGCGGCGATGAACTTGGCCCCGGCGTAAACATGGTTGTTCGTGTGTATATTGCCCAGCGGCGTAAAATCCAGGTCGGCGACAAGATGGCAGGCCGTCACGGCAACAAGGGTGTCGTCTCCCGGGTTTTGCCCCAGGAAGATATGCCTTTCCTGCCCGACGGTACCCCGCTGGACATCGTGCTGAACCCCCTGGGCGTACCTTCCCGTATGAACATCGGGCAGGTGCTGGAGGTTCACCTTGGCTATGCCGCTCATGCGTTGGGCTATAAAGTGGCAACCCCCATCTTCGACGGTGCGCGGGAGGAGGACATCTCCGCCATGCTGGCAGAAGCTGGCCTGGATCCCGAGGGCAAGAGCGTGCTGTATGATGGCCGTACCGGCGAGCCGTTCGACAATAAGGTTACGGTAGGTTACGTCTACTTCCTGAAACTGCACCATCTGGTGGATGATAAGATTCATGCCCGTTCCACTGGCCCCTACTCTCTCGTGACCCAGCAGCCTTTGGGCGGCAAGGCCCAGTTCGGCGGCCAGCGCTTCGGCGAGATGGAAGTTTGGGCCTTGGAGGCTTACGGCGCGGCTTATACGCTCCAGGAAATCCTGACGGTGAAGTCTGACGACGTGACGGGCCGTGTCCGCACCTACGAGGCGATTGTGAAGGGACACAACGTGCCCCAGCCCGGCGTACCGGAGTCTTTCAAGGTCCTGGTCAAGGAATTGCAGGCCCTGTGTCTGGATATCCAGGTTCTGGACATCGACGGTAATACCATCGAACTCCGGGAGGATGAGGACGCGATGGACACCTTCAACCTGGCCCGGATGGACGCGGACGACGAGCGGCGCCGTGCTTATAATGAGGACGTGGAAGCGGAGTTCCAGGAATCCGGCTATGACATCGAAGACGCCCCAGAGGATGCGGGCGCGGATGTGGGGATGGATTCGGGCTTCGAAGATGACGGCGAATAAGGAGGAACTCGCATATGACCGACAATAAGACCGGCGGCAACATCGTCTTTGATGCGATTAAGATCGGCATGGCCTCCCCGGAGCAGATTCGGGAATGGTCCTACGGCGAGGTGAAGAAACCGGAAACGATTAACTACCGCACCCTCAAGCCTGAGCGGGACGGCTTGTTCTGCGAGCGAATTTTTGGCCCCACAAAAGACTGGGAGTGCCACTGCGGCAAGTATAAGAAAATCCGCTATAAGGGCAAAATCTGCGACCGCTGCGGCGTGGAAGTCACCAAATCCAAGGTCCGCCGGGAGCGTATGGGGCACATTGAGCTGGCAACCCCTGTGAGCCATATTTGGTATTTCAAGGGCATTCCCTCCCGAATGGGCCTGTTGCTGGATATCAGCCCCAGAATTCTGGAAAAGGTGCTGTATTTTGCCAATTATATCGTAACAGACCCTGGTGAAACACCGCTGAGTAAGAATCAGATTCTATCTGAACGGGAGTATCGGGATTACCGGGAGAAATATGAAGACGATTTCCAAGCCGGTATGGGTGCGGAGGCTGTAAAGAAGCTGCTGATGGACGTGGATATGGACACGTTGTCTGCTCAGCTCCATGCAGAGCTGAAGGGCGCCTCTGGCCAGAAAAAGGCGCGGATTGTGAAGCGTTTAGAAGTGGTAGACGCGTTCCGGATGTCCGGCAATAAGCCGGAGTGGATGATCATTGATGTGCTGCCGGTGATCCCTCCCGAACTGCGGCCTATGGTGCAGCTGGACGGTGGACGCTTTGCAACCTCCGACTTAAACGACTTGTACCGCCGTGTTATCAACCGCAACAACCGTCTCAAGCGGTTGATCCAGCTGAATGCGCCGGACATCATTGTGCGAAATGAGAAACGGATGCTGCAAGAGGCCGTGGATGCTTTGATCGACAACGGCCGGCGGGGGCGCGCAGTCACAGGTGCGAACAACCGGGCGCTAAAGTCGCTGAGCGACCTGCTGAAAGGTAAGCAGGGCCGTTTCCGCCAGAACCTGCTGGGCAAGCGCGTGGACTATTCTGGGCGTTCCGTTATCGTGGTTGGCCCTGAGCTGAAAATCTATCAGTGCGGTGTGCCGAAGGAAATGGCCGTAGAGCTGTTCCGCCCCTTCATCATGAAGAAGCTGGTGGAGGATGGCAGCGCCAATAATATCAAGTCTGCCAAGAAGATGGTTGATAAAGGAGTCACCGAGGTTTGGGACGCGCTGGATGTGATCATCAAAGATCACCCTGTTATGCTGAACCGCGCCCCGACGCTGCACCGCTTAGGCATCCAAGCCTTTGAGCCGGTGTTGGTGGACGGCCGTGCGCTGAAGCTGCACCCCTTGAACTGTACCGCGTTCAACGCCGACTTCGACGGCGACCAGATGGCCATCCATGTCCCCCTGTCTGCCGAGGCGCAGGCGGAAGCCCGTATCCTGATGCTTTCTGCCAACAACTTGCTTCGTCCCCAGGACGGCGGCCCTGTCACCGTTCCCACCCAGGACATGGTGCTGGGCAGCTACTACCTGACCATGGACCGTATGGGCAGCGCGGAAAAGGGGGCGGAGGAAATCTTCTGTGTGGACCCCGGTGATACGGACCTTCCCACAATGAGCGTTGTCAATGCTGATGATTTTCTGGCGGCCAATGCGGAGCTTGAAAAGGGACAGAAGCCTGCTACCTACCAGCCTCTCCGGGTCTACGCGAATGAAAACGAGGCCCTTATGGCTTACAATGAGGGTGTAATTGGGCCCCACTGCCCCATCTTGGTCCGGCGAACCCAGACAGTGAACGGCGTGGAGCATACGCACATTGTGGAGATCACCCCAGGCCGTATTATTTTCAACCATAACCTGCCCCAGGATCTGGGCTTTGTTGACCGCAGCGACCCGGCGCATGTGTGCGATTATGAGATTACTTTCACCTGCGGCAAAAAGCAGTTGGGCCAGATTGTTGACCGTACCATCAATAAGCATGGCTTTACCGCCGCCGCCGAGGTGTTGGACGCCATCAAAGCTACCGGCTATAAATATTCTACCCAGGCGGCAATCACCGTCTCCATCGCCGACATGACCATTCCGCCCAAGAAGTATGAGATGGTGGCCGATACGGAGAGGGCGGTGCTGGCCATCGAAGACAAGTACAAGGACGGCCTCATGACCGACCAGGAGCGTTATAAGAAGGTCGTGGAAATTTGGGAAGATACCACTGATGCCGTCTCCGACGCACTGCAAAAGAACCTGGACCGCTATAACCCCATTTTTATGATGGCAGACTCCGGCGCCCGTGGTTCCATGAAACAGATTCGCCAGCTGGCCGGTATGCGCGGCCTGATTGCAAATACTGCCGGTAAGACCATCGAGATCCCCATCAAGGCCAATTACCGTGAGGGTTTGACAGCGTTGGAATACTTCATCTCCAGCCGCGGCGCCCGCAAGGGCTTGGCTGATACCGCCCTGCGTACCGCTGACTCCGGTTATCTGACCCGCCGCATGGTGGATGTTTCCCAGGAAGTCATCATCCGGGAGGAGGACTGCCATGTCACCCATGGCATCAAGGTCTCTGAGATCAGCGAGAATGGGCAGGTGATTGAAAAGCTGTCTGACCGCCTCCATGGCCGGTTCCTGGTCAGCGACGTGCTGGACCCCGATACGGGCGAGGTGCTGATCTCTAGCAACACCATGATGGTGGGCGCTCCAGAGGCCAAGCTGCTGGAATCCAGGAAATGGATTCAAAAGAACACCCGTCCCGGTGATGTCTGCGCGTTTGATCCCGCCAGCAATACGGACAAGAATCCCACTGTCATGATCCGCACAGTCTTGACCTGCAAAGCGCCCAGCGGTGTGTGTGCAAAGTGCTATGGGATGAACCTGGCAACTTCCCGGCCTGTCGGCCCGGGCGAAGCGGTTGGTATCATCGCGGCACAGTCCATCGGCGAGCCGGGCACGCAGCTGACCATGCGTACTTTCCACACTGGCGGTCTGGCCGGCGGCGACATCACCCAGGGCCTTCCCCGTGTTGAGGAACTGTTCGAGGCACGGAAGCCCAAACGTATGGCAACTTTGGCAGAGATCGGCGGAACCGTCCGGTTCGAGGACGCTGCCAAGGGCAGCCTCTTGAACATCATCATAACCGCCCCCGATGGCGATACCCGCACGTATGCAGTACCCCACACAGGCTTACAAGTGAAGGACGGCGATGTGATTAAGGCTGGTCAGCAGCTGACCTACGGTGCGCTGAACCCCCATGACGTTCTGCGGATTCGCGGCGCAGACGCGGTGTACAACTACCTGATCCAGGAAGTTCTGCGTGTGTACCGTCAACAAGGTGTGGACATCAACGATAAGCACATTGAGGTTATTGTCCGTCAGATGATGCGGAAGGTCCGTCTGGAGGACGCGGGCGATACAAGCCTGCTGGATGGTTCCATGGTTGATGTCTTGGAGCTGGAAAACGCCAACGACGAGATCGATCGCCGCAATGCTGCCGGGGAGACGCAGGAGAATGGCGAGCCGCTGCGTCATGCGGAGGGTACCCAGCTGCTGATGGGTATTACGAAGGCTTCGCTTGCAACCGATTCTTTCCTGTCTGCGGCGTCCTTCCAGGAGACTACCAAGGTTTTGACGGAAGCGGCAATCAAAGGCAAGGCAGACCATCTGCTGGGCCTGAAGGAGAACGTCATCATCGGCAAGCTGATTCCTGCCGGTACTGGCCTTCAGTCATACCAGAGTTTTGCGGAGGAGATGGTTCCAGAAGCAAACGCTGTGGCAGCAGAGGAGGAAATCCCTGTGTTTACGGAATAACCTGGGAAAAATCCTGTATAGTAAGAGAAAAATCTCGGGGAAATCTTTTGATTTCCCCGAGATTTTTGCACACAGAAACCGGTATGGCATGGCTTTCTGTAAAGTACGCACAATATTGTGGCATAGTTTCCTCTAGGTAACGATAGCCGCACCCGGCCACGGTTTTTCTATATGGAAAACCGCTGAGACCAATGCAATACAATGGTTTCAGCGGTTACCGCTCCGTATATAAAATACAAAAATAGGTAAGACCATTATCAAGCATAATAGCTGCTGCGGCTGTTATACTGTTCGCAGCAGCGCGACGGCTACATCGTTGACATTCGTGCCGGTAGGGCCTGTGATGATAAGCCCGTCTGCCGCTTTCAGAGCGTGGTAAGCGTCATTTTCTTCCAATACACGGAAGACGTCGAACCCACTTGCTTTCAAGGCTGCCAACGATTCCCCGTCGACATAGCCGCCGGCGGCATCTGTAGGCCCATCGGTTCCATCGCTTCCTACGGAAAACACGGCTGCTCCTGGAACTCCTGCAATGCCAAGGGCGGCAGCCAACGCCAGCTCTTGGTTACGGCCGCCCAGTCCCTTGCCGGTGAGGTGGACAACGGTCTCGCCACCAGCAATGAAGGCAAGAGATTTACTGCCTCCTGCATGGGTGCGCAGGATATCCGCCAGAAAACGTCCTGCCTCTCGGGCTTCACAGTCCAGTTGGTCCGTGAGTAAGACCGGTTCATAGCCCAGAGCTGAACATGCCTTTGCAGCGGCAGCGCACAGCTCCCGCACAGAGCCGGTGATCTGCGTGGTCACGTTGTTCAAAGTTTTCGGGGTTTCTTCTTCCAGCAAGGCCAGGGCGGCAAGGGAAAGCATTAAGTCGTATTTATGTACAATATCCAGCGCTTGGGCGCTGGTAGATTGATCAGGATAGGCCGGACCGCTGGCAATCATGTCCAGCGGGTCGCCCAAGATGTCGCTGAGTACAATGCTGAACACCTGGGCTGGGGCACATGCTTGGGCGAAGCGTCCGCCCTTTACGCTGCTCAGCCGTTTGCGGATCGTGTTTACTTCTACGATATTCGCCCCGCAGGCTAGCAGCTGCTGTGTTATGTCCTGGAGTTCTTCACCGGGGATGAGGGGCTGTTCAAACAGAGCGCTGCCGCCGCCAGAGAGCAGGAAAAGAACCGTATCCTCGGCGGATAGATTCTGCACAAGCTCTAAGGCGGAAGCCGCAGCAGAAAAGCTGTTTTCGTCTGGGACCGGATGGCCTGCCTCATAACAAAGAACTCCGGGGATGCCGCCCTTCACATGGCCGTATTTTGTGACCACAATTCCGCCGTCCACCTGACCCAAGGTATTCACTGCTGTGTTTGCCATCTGCCAGCCAGCTTTGCCTGCCGCAACCAGCAGAATTTTTCCCTTGCCAGAAGAAAAACTGGTCAAAGCGCGCTTTACGGCCTCATCCGGGAGGACGGCCTTCAGGCTGGCAGAAATAATCTGGTCAGCATCATGACGGAGGATTTTGTTCATAGCAATACCTCTTTATTCGCTGGATTTCACTAGGAATACAAAGTTGAATTGGAGCAATTGTTTTGGATTGCTGTATATATTTCTGCAACAATTTGTGAACATTCTTTCTCAAGGGGAATCGGGATCTCACAGAGTATATCGGAAAAATCCTTGTCTTTCCACCATCTGCGCATATCCATGGAGCTGAATTCCAAGCAGTTTGGTTTTGTCTGGTGCCGCCTTACGGTTTCTTCAAAAGGCAGGTCAAAATAGTAGGCGTGGATTTCTGTTTCTTTGTAAAGCTTTTTTGCAAGCGAAAAAAGCGGTTTGTACCAGCTGGCATACAGAATTCCCTCCAAGATCACGACGCCGCTGTGGACGCTTCCGTATTGCAGAAGCGCCATCATAAGAGGCAATGCTTCCGTATCTGCACCGTCCGCAACAAAAAGCATATCCCGCCGTATAGCATCTTGGGAAATCCGCATGGTATTTCTGCCAAAGCGTTTCTGCAATTCAGGTGGGTACAGATAAGGAAGCACCCAAAAAAACCACCCACAGCCGAACTCTAAAACTGAAAAGACAGGGAGCCGAACCCCGGCCCCCTGTTTTTTCATGCTCAAACGTCCCCGCCCTAAAAGCCTATGGCCCACAGACCATCAGAGCGACGGCAATTCCCACGTGGGCCAGCTTCCCCCATACTGCCAGCCTATCGGCGGGGAATTGCCATGGAGCGTACCAACCTTTGACCCCGCCTTGC
>JAAWGR010000057.1 GCA_022795445.1 Oscillibacter sp.
TGATGTGGTGTATAAGGGCTGTATACACCTGTGTGCTGACCGGCGAAAAATTACATTTCGTTTCGGCGAAAATCGACATTTTCACGTTGGCGTTGACAGGGATTTTCCGGAAAATTTGGGTGTTCTGATCAATTCTCCTGGGTTTATCAGCCTCAACACCGGGCTGCAAAATCTACGGTATCTGGCTGACATCCGAGGCCTCATTGGAGAACAGCAAATCCGCTCCGCCATGCAGACAGTGGGACTCGACCCAGAGGATAAAACCCGCGTGGAGCATTATTCCCTTGGAATGAAGCAGAAATTGGGCATTGCTCAGGCAATCATGAAAGGACAGGATATCCTTATTCTGGACGAGCCGTTCAACGCTCTGGACTACAAAACATACAACGATGTGAAAGAACTTATCCGGCTTTTCCACGCGGAAGGTAAAACGATTCTGCTGACCTCCCACAATTATGGGGATCTGAAATCCCTTTGTGATCAAATCTATGTGCTGGAAGATGGAATTTTAGGGGAGTTACCCATTGAGGAAATAAAAGAGCGTTTTCGAGGGTAAAACATACAACCAGAGGCATGTTGCAGAAGGATCTTGTGATTGCCAATTTAGCGTACAAGTTATAAAAACTTTTAGTTTATTGTCATCCAGAAAATAACCATTTGTTTATCGTTTCCAAGGGCAATCCTGTAGCAGCTCCATATAAGCCGATCCTCCCAAACGGATGTTGGCCGTTTATAAAAGAACCGCCCAGACGCAACCCGTCCAGGCGGTTCTCACGTTCTGTCATTTAGTTCTCTAATGCCTTGGCAGATTCCTCCAGCTTAGCGATCAGCTCCCGGTACTTCGCGGCCTTCTCCTTCTCCGCATTGACTACCGCCTCTGGAGCTTTGGAGACGAATTTCTCATTCTTCAGCTTCTGCTCCACAATGCGCAGACCATTCTCAGCTTTCTCCTTTTCCTTCACAATCCGCGTGAGTTCTGCCTGGATGTCTACCAATTCCGCCATTGGCATATACGCCGTTGCGTGGGACGTAACTGCCATCACCTGTCCGCTGGCATCCGCCGGAGCAGCTTCCGCAAATGTCACCTCTGACGCATACGCCAAACGCTGAATGAAGTGCAGACCTTGGACATAAATCTCCGGCATAGCTGTCACCAAGAGAACCTCCGCCTTCCGGCTGGGCGGTACGTTCATCTCCGCACGGCGCGCACGAATGGCCTTGATCGTGTCCATAACCGCTTCCATAGCGGCTTCTTCCTCCGGAAAACACAGGGACTCCTGATACCCCGGCCACTGGGCGCACATCAGGAATTCATTCTTTTCCTCTCCCGCCCTCTTCGGCAAGGCCTGGAAAATTTCTTCTGTAATGAATGGCATGAACGGATGCAGCAGCTTTAAAAGCTCCACTAAAACATAACACAACACATTCTGAGCCGTCTGCTTCGCCGCTTCGTTGCCGCCGTTCAAGCGGGTCTTTGTCAGCTCAATATACCAATCACAATAGGTGTCCCACAGGAAGTCGTACACCTTCGCGCTGGCAACGCCGATTTCGTAACTGTCAAGATTCTCTGTGACTTCTTTCACCAGGGTATTCAGTTTCGACAGCACCCACTTGTCTTCCCGTTCCAGCGTTTCCGGCGCGGGGAGGGCATACTTGTCAATGGTGAGGTTCATCATTACAAACCGGCTGGCATTCCAGATTTTATTAGCAAAGTTCCGCATGGCCTCGCATTTTTCCGCGTAGAAACGCATATCGTTGCCAGGGCTGTTGCCGGTAATCAGGTTGAAGCGCAGGGCATCCGCGCCGTACTTTTCAGCCATTTCCAGAGGGTCAATACCGTTGCCAAGAGACTTGGACATCTTGCGGCCCTTGTCGTCCCGTACCAAGCCATGGATCAGGACCGTGTGGAACGGAATCTTCTTCATCTGCTCGCAGCCGGAGAAGATCATCCGGGCAACCCAGAAGAAAATAATATCGTAACCGGTAATCATCACAGATGTGGGATAGTAATAATCCAGATCAGCGGTCTTTTCCGGCCAACCCAGCGTAGAGAATGGCCACAGCGCCGAACTGAACCATGTATCCAAAACATCCGGGTCGCGAGTAAGATTTTGGGAACCGCACTTTTCACACTTGGCGGGATCTTCGCGGCTAACGTTGATATGCCCGCAGTCCGCGCAGTACCATGCAGGGATCTGGTGGCCCCACCAAAGCTGCCGGGAGATACACCAGTCATGGACGTTCTCCATCCAGTTAGTGTACGTCTTGGAGAACCGCTCAGGGACAAATTTAACCTCGCCCTCCCGCACCACGCGCAAGGCTTCTTTTGCAAGGGGTTCCATCTTCACAAACCACTGCGCCGAAATCAGCGGTTCCACATCATTGTGGCAGCGGTAGCAAGTACCCACATTGTGGCTGTATGGTTCGGTTTTCACCAGATAACCCTGTTCTTCCAAATCCTTTACAATCTGTTTACGGCAGGCATAACGATCCATGCCCTTGTACGGCCCGCCGTTCTCATTTATCACACCGTCGTCGCCAATGCAGCGGATGATCTCCAGATTATGCCGCTGGCCTACTTCAAAGTCGTTGGGATCATGTGCGGGGGTCATCTTCACTGCACCTGTTCCAAAGCCCAGCTCTACATAGTCGTCCGCTACAATGGGGATTTCCCGGTTCATGATCGGCAGGATGCAGGTCTTGCCAATCAAATGCTGAAACCGCTCGTCTTCCGGGTTCACAGCAACGCCGGTATCCCCCATCATCGTTTCCGGCCGCGTTGTGGCAACCACCAGATCACCAGAACCATCCGCCAGGGGATAGCGTACATGCCACAGGTGGCCAGGCTTGTCCTGATACTCCACCTCCGCGTCAGACAGAGCCGTAACGCAGTGAGGACACCAGTTGATGATCCGGCTGCCTTTATAGATCATGCCCTTATCATACAACTCGCAAAAGGTCTCCCGGACAGCCTTGGAGCAGCCTTCATCCATAGTGAAGCGGGAACGGGACCAGTCGCAGGAAACACCCATCTTCTTCTGCTGCATTACAATGCGTCCACCGTACTCCTCTTTCCATTTCCAAACCCGCTGGAGAAATTTCTCGCGCCCCAAATCATAGCGCGTCAGCCCTTCTTTTGTCCGCAGTTCTTCCTCCACCTTGATCTGCGTTGCGATTCCGGCGTGGTCAGTGCCTGGAACCCACAGCGCCGCATAGCCCTGCATCCGCTTAAAACGGGTCATAATGTCTTGGAGTGTGCAGTCCAAGGCGTGCCCCATGTGGAGCTGGCCAGTGACATTCGGCGGGGGCATGACGATGGAAAACGGTTTTTTCGCCGGGTCGGGATCACTCCGGAAACAGCCGCCGTTTTCCCACAGCTCATAGATACGGCCTTCCACCTGCTGTGGTTCGTACACTTTTGGTAATTCTTTGTTCATGCGTAAAAACTCCCATCTGGTTAAATTGGTTTATTGCTTGTTATCTTGAATGACAGAATCCAGCTCGCCGCCCACAGGACTGACTGGCAGTACTGGCCGCCCTGTCTGGGCAATCCAAAACGCCGGAAACTCAGCTGGGTCCCCAAGGGTAAAATTATGATGAGGAAGCATATAAATAACATTCTTCCCCAACTCTACATAATAATGGTTTTCGTCCGCCCACAACGCTTTGATGGCAGAAAAATCGTAGTGGTGATCGACACCAGGGCCATAAGCCTCAAAGCCTTTCTCAGAAAAACAGAAAATATCCTGCTCCCCAATCTTCTGAAATTTTTTGTAAGCAGACTTTACCCAATAAGGATAGGCCCCCTCCTTACGGTTCCGGAACGCTGTCAACCCACCGGCAAGGAACAACAGCACACCCATTACGAAGAACACTTTGCTTCCTGACATAACACCAAGTTCTTTCTGAAGCCAAAACATACCAACAATTACTAACAGCCCCAGAATCACACATGAAAGGCTGCCCCGCAGTGCCTCTGTCCGGTTCATCTGTTTAGGTGCAGGCTTCCCCGCCTTCTTCTGGACAAATCCCCTCCAAAAAGCGTAACAATCATCCATTGTGTAATTCATCTGGATTTCAAATTCCTTCTCCACAGTCTCACCCCCCTCTCCTACTTCAAGCTGATATACTCCACAGGCTTCCCCAGCTTTACCGCTAGGAAAGCACGAAATTCATCCGCTGTCCCCTGCGTAAATCCCCCCATATCCAGGATGCTGCCATGGACTTTATCGAAAAACAAAACAAAGTAGCCTGGGGCTTCATAAGCCTTGAAAATACGGTCGTAACGATACACTGAGAGGATGCCGGGCTGTTCCGCTTCAAATCCGTCTTCTGTGAATGTGAACCGGCAGGCGCCATTACTCTGCATCATATTTTTCCGCACCTTCCGAGCCATAAACCTCCGCAGGAACAGGCCTTTGATAATCGCACACGGCCCAATCAGCAGAGTCACCGTTATGATCAGTCTGGAAGAATAATCAAGCCGGTTCCACATCGTGAGCAAAAACACACCGTCAATGCAGCAAAACGCACCGGCGCCCAACAGGATCACAAGCTGAATACGGTAATACGTCCGCCGAACCGTCTGGGTACATACATCGGTAAACGCATATAGTGTCGTCCGATCATATTTCGTTATATTTTCAAACATTTTTCCGTTCCTCTCTATAATTTGGCCGGTTTTCCCAAACAAAAAACGCCCCAAGCCTTCCGGCTCAGGGCGGACAAAAATCCGTGGTACCACCTGAATTCGCACCCAAACGGGTACGCACTCGCGGGTGCTTTCACACCCTTCCCCGGTAACGGAGGGACACCGTTGCAGCTTACTCTGGGTTCAGCCCAATGCTCCGGGACGACTTCCCCACCCGCTTTCCAAGAGCTTTCACCTGCCGCTCCCTCTCTTTGCGTCCGCCGGGCGGGTACTGCTTCCCATCCTTGCAGTTCCCAATATACCTTTGTAGTATAATATACCCGCTTCCAAATGTCAAGGGGTCAGCTCAAACGCAGGATCTCCTTTTTCAGACGGTTGATGATGCGCTTTTCCAGCCGGGAGATGTAGGATTGCGAAATCCCCAGCTGATCAGCAACTTCTTTCTGCGTCTGCTCCTGCCGTCCGCCCAAACCGAAACGAAGGGTAATAATCTGCTTTTCCCGTGGCGAGAGCATATTGATCGCCGCCGCCAACAGACTCCGGTCAACATCCTCCTCAATGGGACGCATCACGATGTCCTCTTCTGTCCCCAACACATCGGACAATAGCAGTTCGTTCCCGTCCCAATCCGTATTGAGGGGTTCGTCAAAAGAAACTTCCCCTTTGCGGTTGGCGTTCTTCCGCAGGTACATGAGGATTTCGTTCTCGATGCAGCGGGAGGCATATGTTGCCAGTTTGATGTTTTTGTCAAGGCGGTATGTCCCCACCGCCTTGATCAGGCCGATGGTTCCAATGGAAATCAAGTCCTCAATGTTAATACCCGTGTTCTCAAACCGCCGGGCAATGTATACCACTAGGCGCAAGTTATGTTCAATCAGCTCCTGCCGGGCCGCCTCGTCCAGATTGCCCAGCAGCTCCGCCTCCCGCTCCCGGCTCAGCGGCGGCGGCAGGGTGTCGCTTCCGCCAATGTAGTGTATTCCAGCCTCCGGCAGCACTCCAAGCCGCACCAGAAACCTCCGCACCTTCTGCCCGAGCCAAATTCGCGGCCTGAGCCAGGTCCGCAGCCTGCCTTTTACTGACCGAAAAATGTTCACAATGCCGTCCCTCCTTTTTTACTGTTCCGCCCCAAAGGGCCGTATAGCCTGTTCCAAGAGCCGTGGGCGACAAAGCCGCTGTCAGGCCTGGATAACGTGTCCCGGCAACTTCCGTCCAATCCGTCCGTATTGCCAATAGAAGCCCGCCTGTTGTGCCAACCGCATGATAAGGCAGCAGACGGGGCCGCAGAGACGGAGCCGCCTTGCGCAGCGGCTCCAGTAGTTCTTCCGGAGCTTGCAGCGCTTTCGGATGCAGCAGACTCCGCGCTTCCTTCGGCAGCACCGCATCCAGCCCGCCAGGACTAACCACCAGTACAGAGCGGCTTCCCCCCGGTTCCTGGAGTCCGTTGCCGCTGTCCCAGAGGGCTGTCAATTCTACGGTTCGGCCTCCAATGCATGTACGTATTGGCAAGAGCCGGCTTTCTGTGCCATGTTTTGCTGCCGCACGAAAAACTACCGTTAAAACTATGTACGTTGCTGCGGATGAAATCAGCAGGACTTTAGCGTTCACATTGGTGTAAAACACACCATTGACTACTGGCACACCGCTTCCAGCCAACAGTCCCAAGCCCAATACACACCCCGCCATCCCGCAGGAAACCGAAAAAAATAACAGTAATAAACGCAATAAGCATTCCTCCCCACCATAGGCGATCAGGCCCAACAGAACGCCTGCTGCCAGCTTCACCGGCATCGCCGCGAGAAAACCGCACCCTGGCAGAAACACCGCCGCTGCATAGGCGCCGCCCGCCAGCGCGGCTAAAAGATAACGTTTTCGGCGCAAGGGCAAGCCTGCTAAGCGCGCCGCTGACAAAAGCAGCAGATAGTCCATTACCGTGTTCAGCACAAATACGCTGTCAATATATACTACGGTCATAGCCATCACCCCTTTCCCATCTCCATTATAGGGCAGGTCCAGCGGAAAATTGGGCGAAAAACGGCCATGCTTCAAGAAATATCCCCACTTTATTTCCGCAATTGGAAAACGGCTTGGAAGGATTTCCCCTCCAAGCCGTTTCACAGGGCCTGCCGGCCCGTTATTCCATAGAAATGATATAGTAATACACCGGCTGTCCGCCAGAGAGAACCGCCACTTCCGCGCTGGGGCAAAGCCGTTCAAACAATTCGCCCGCCTTCTTGGCATCGTCCTCGGAGACATCCGCGCCAAAATACAGCGAAATGAAAGACGCGCCCCGTGCAGAAGCATCTGCCGCCAGCTTTTCCAACAGCATTTCCAAAGAACCGTCCGTGCCGAACAGCTTGCCTTCTTCCAAAGCAAGGTAATCGCCTTCCTTGATGGCAAAGCCATCAAAGTCTGAATCCCTTGCGGCATACGTGATCTGCGCGGTAACAACACTTTCCAGAGAATCGGTCATAGCGCTGGTGATCGTCTGGGGGTCCGGCGCGTCAAAATCGACATTCATCATTGCCGTGATGCCTTGGGGGACCGTCTTGGTGGGGATAACCACCACATTTTTTTCTGTCAAACCGGCGCACTGCTGGGCTGCCATGATGATATTCCCATTATTCGGCAGAATGAACACCGTCTCCGCCGGGATTTGTTCTACCCCTTCCAAAATACTCTCGGTGGAAGGATTCATAGTCTGTCCGCCAGACACAACGCCGTCTGTACCCAGGTCCCGGAAAACGGCTGCTAAACCATCACCGGCGCAAACAGACAGAAACCCATACTTTTTCTCCGGCGCGACAGGAGCCGCAGATGCAGCTTCCTCCATTTCCAGATCGTCCACACTCTGCGCCTTTTTCCCAGCCGCCACATCTTCGTACTGGGTGCGCATATTCTCGATCTTTGCCAACTCCAAGGTGCCATATTTCTGTGCCTCAGTCAAGGCGCTGCCTGGAATATTCGTATGGACGTGAACCTTAAATGCCTCGTCATCCTCGCCAATCACAAGGCTGTCGCCAATACTGTTCAAATACGTCCGCAGGGGTTCCAGCGAAATATCTGGAGCCGATTTACGCACAATAAAAACCGTATCAAAGGCAAAGGTGATCTCCTCGGCAGAAAAAACCTCAAAATCCGCCTTGGGCTTTTCCGCCTCTCCGGCCATCTCCGGCAAAGGCTCACCCCGCAGCGCAGCCAGCATTCCCTCCAGAATCAGCAGATAGCCTTTACCACCCGCGTCTACAACGCCTGCCTTTTTCAGAACTGGATTCATATCGATTGTTTGCGCCAAGGCCTCCCGGCCCTCTTGAAGCGCCGCCTCCAAAACAGCCTCCAGATCAGCCTCCTTTGCGGCAGCTTCTACCGCCCGCTTCGCGGCTAAACGGGATACCGTCAGCACAGTGCCTTCCGCAGGCTTCATTACCGCCTTGTAAGCGGAGGAAACCCCCTCCTGCATCGCCGCAGCAAACACCTGCGCCCCAGCAGATTCCTGTCCCTTCAGGCCTTTGGACAGGCCTCGGAACAGCAGCGATAGGATCACGCCGGAATTGCCCCGTGCGCCACGCAGCAGGGCGGAAGCCGTAATGGACGCAGCCTGGTCAATGCTGGCAGGACTGGTTTTGTTCAGCTCTGTCGCCGCCGCGCCAATGGTCATAGACATATTGGTACCGGTGTCGCCATCCGGGACAGGGAACACATTCAGGTCGTTGATCGCCTGTTTTTGAGCGGTGATTGCGGCTGCGCCGTGCAAAATCATCTGCTTAAACAGTGCGCCGTTAATTTGTTCATTCATTACCCATCGCTCCTCTCTTACAGGGTCATGGAATCGACGCACACGTCTACGGCACGAACGGTTACGCCGGTGTTCTTATTCACCATGTAGCGCACTTCGTTCATAATCGACCGGCAGACGGCGGGCAGGTTCACGCCGTTTTCCACGATAATATGGAGCTCAATGGAGATGGAATCATCGTCATGGTACGTGATATTAACGCCTTTGCTCATAGCCTCCCGGCGCAGGAGATGCACCAGCCCATCCGTCATAGAGCGGTAGGCCATGCCTTTGACGCCGAAACAGTTGGTGGCCGCCATGCCGGTGATATTGGAGAACACGGCGCTGCTGACGGAGATCTCACCTTGTTCAGACTTGAAATGAATCATGAGAACGTCCTTTCTTTCCCGATCTGGATGGGCGGCGGGTCCCGCCCCTGCTGAATCAGCAATTATTTCCTATTATATACGATTTCCAGCCAAAGTACAAGTGCTAAATTGATAACTGCTATTTCAGGAAATGAGCGGTCGATTCAAATCCCGGTCATTTCGTACGCCGGCCTTGAAACCGGCAGATCCCCATGGTAAAATCAGGGCAGTCAGCTAAGATTTACAGGAGGAACGGCGCATGAAGAAGTTATTGTTGATTACAGGCGATATAGCGGCAGGCAAAACAACATTTTCAAACATATTGTCCAAAAGATATCATGTTGCCGTGTTTCAAAAAGATACCATAAAGGAGATTTTAGCAGATCAGATTGGGTTTCAGGATCGGGAAGAAAACAAAAGGCTTTCCCACGCGGCAATAGAGGTTATGTGCCATATTTTTTCACGGATTGCACCAACCGATAAGCCTTTAATCCTTGAAGCAAACTTTCATGAAGACGAATTGAAAAAACTACATACGATTGCTCATGAAAACCAATACGATGTTTTAACACTCGTGTTACAAGGAAATGCTGATGTTTTATACTGCAGATACATGCATCGGATGAACGAAGAAGACAGACACTCTGCCCACTTGGCCACAGCACTGCACAGGAAGGAAGCGTTTATCGAGACAGCAAACTGGATTCGGAATGAAAAAATTACAGGAGAATGTTTGATAATTGAAGCAACAGACCTCTCTTACCAAAATGACCCAGCAATCTTGGCAGAAATCGATCATTTTATGAAATAACAAATCCGTTTCCCTACTCGGCCATGCCAAACCGAACGTTATAGAATATCGCCTAAAAAGACAATGCTGTATTCGTGCCCAAGCTCTTTACAGAGTTTTCCATATTCCTTTTTCGCATCCAGTAAAAATGCTCCACACTCTTCCCTGCTCCAAAGCAAAGGATCCGGCGGATAATTCCAGTCCAATGCTTCATCGTGCCATTCACACAGTTTCGTCAGCGCCTGGATTCGTTCGCTGGATATCGGCAAACGATGGAGATCAACCACATATCCATAGGTTTTTCTGGCAGCGTCATTGGTACTCCATACGCAGGTGCCGGCGCCCCAATCAAACATGAACTTCATTTCATACCTTATCAAACGGACCGCCTCCAACATCGAAAAAAGACTTGCATATACACAGCTTGAATCTATTAAATAATTGTAGTAGAATAAGGTAGAATTTTCAACATCGGTGAAAGAGATTTTATGTGTATTTTTAAAAATCGAAAAAACGGTGTACGGTATATTGCCATACTTTTAGCAGTCTTGTCTTTTATAACAGTCCTCTCCGCCTGCGCTCCGGTGCCAATGGTTCCAGGCGGGGAACCGTTTGGGGAGCAGACTGCCTCCAATGAAAAGGCAGAACAGACCTACACAGCGCTTTCCGAAAGTTTCCGGCAGGAAGCCCCCGAAACCTGGGACGGTTTTACCATCAGTTGGTCGAAAGGCTACACCTTGAACGCATATATTTATCGGGCAGAGGAATATACCCTTGCCTATTGCGAAGAGATGCATAACGGGGAATATCTTTGGTACGACGGCTGGCTATACTGGCGCAAAGGCGACTCTGCTGCATACCGGGAAATGACTTGGGAAGAACTGCAAACAGATATGATCACAGCGGAACTGTGGAACAGACTCCAGATCCAGCTCACACAGTCCCCAGAGGAACTGACCTACAAATACATCCCCATGTCCAATGACAAATACAACCTCTTAACCGCAAAATTCAATCTGGGTGAGGAACAGCCCGGCGATTACTTATCGATTTCTGCACCTATATACAGCGGCGGAACATACAAAAACATCGGGTTCCGATGGCAAGATGTGGGCGACTTGGAAAAAGGTGTCGGGGTCGACAATACCAGCGTAAGCGTCTCTTTTTACGCCCTGCAAGACTCTACCGATCTACAGGCCGAACGTAAAGTCTGGTCGTTCGGCCACGACTGCGGACTTTCCGAGGAAGGCGTACCTGCCCTTTCCAGGCAGGACGAAGAACGGGAATGGTGCCAGGACGTGATTGCCAGCATGGATTTTTCCATTTTACGGGAACAAGCCGCCTATCAAGAAGATTTAACCTTTCCGGAGTTCCCAAGCCAATGTTTTGCAAAACAACCAGAGGAAACGGAGGAATAAAGCTACATGGAAACTGTTCGGCGCGGCTATGAACCGAAGGATGCGGTTGAATTCGGCCCAAAATCCGTGGGGAAACTCAGCGCCGCTGCTCAAGAATTGTCCTACCTATTGAACCGGGGCTATGATATCAAACCAGCCTCCACTTTTATTGGCAACCACCACCTTCTCTCCGAACGCCAACGGTTAGCATTGGCACGAATCACATCGCCAGAGGCAGCTTTACAGCTCCGGAAACAAAAGGAACTGTTACAAGCGCCAGATACCTTAATCTTTGACGGATTCAATACGATTATTACGCTGGAAGTCGCCCTCTCCGGCTCCCTCCTGCTGGAAGGGATGGATGGGACTATCCGTGATCTGGCGGGACTGCGGGGCAGTTACCGCATTGTAGATAAAACGGTCCAGGCCGTCGAACTGCTGCTGTCCCAGTTGGAAGAGCTGGATGTTAAGCAGGCACAGTTTTACCTCGACCAGCAGGTCTCCAACTCCGGACGCCTCCGCGCCCTGCTGCTGGAAAAGGCGGAAAAGCGGCCCACGAAGGTGGAGGCAGCACTGCACCCCAGCGTAGATGGCCAGCTTGCCCGCATGGACCGGGTTGTGACCGCTGACGCGATTATCCTGGACAAATGCAGAAGCTGGTACAACTTAAACCGCAATTTAATTGCAAAATCGATCCCAGAAGCCTGGATTCTCCGTTTGGATGGGTTATCGTACCGATAAAATCAAATATGCCAACACATAACAAAAGGCCGCGGTTCTTCCGCGGCCTCTTATCATTTAATGGTCAGTATCTTGGAAAACCCTACAGAATCCAATACCGCCTTCACCGGCGCAGCTACATGCAAAAGTTCCATCTTTGCTCGCTTAGACGCCGCAGTCTTCTGCCCGATCAGCAGGGCCCGCAGGCCTGCACTGCTGACGTAAACCACCTTCTCCAAGTCCAATGTCAGCACCTTTGCCGTTTGGAACGCCGCCAAAATTTCTTTCTGCAGCTGGAGGACTGGTGTTTGTATCCACCCGGCCTTCTACAAAAAGTGTTACAATCTCTCCGGCCTGTTGCTTTGTTACCGTCATAGTCACCTCGTGAGACCGCACCATGCGCGGCTGCCGCACGTCCGGCCTGCGGCACGCCATTTTTTTCGGTCAGCGTAAATAGGCCGTTCCCGTCAGTCCCTGGCCTTCATCCAAGCTTCCCGGCACATTTTGCAGCATCTGGCCATTTAAATCCAAATATGTAAACGTATCCAGGCCGCCGCACTCCGCCAGGAAAATGATCCGATGCCGGCTCCGGGATGCTGTCAGTCTCCTTCTGCAAATCCTGGTACATGGTGTAGAAAATAGACAAATATCTTCGTAAAAACGCATCATCTATCTGATAGGCCCGTTGAAATGTTCGGAAAAAGTTATCCCCTGGCACATAAACCCGCAGGTTCTCCAGCGTTCCGCCGCCAGTGACCTCTAGCCACAGCCAAAAATAACGTCCCGTCTGACCGTCCAGCAGCACATCCTATGCGCCGAAATGTTCCATGCCGTTAGCCAGCATGAACAGCCGCTCTTTTTCCTGCTGGGAAACCTCTGGGGCCAGCAGCAGCTTATCAATGGAAACAACCTCATTGTTCCGCACGACGGCATTCTGGTTCGACGCAAAGGCTCGGATTGTCAACATTCCCTCCGGCCCCAGGCGGAAGTCCATGGGCAGCCGCCCCCAAGCGCAGTCGGGCTGGGCGCTGTCCAGGGCAGGAAGCAGAATGCTTCCTTGTCCATCCGTTTCCAGCGTACCGTGCTCCAGCGTGAACCCCTCCCAAAGACCACGGCTCAAAATCGTGTTCCGCAGCCGATACCGTCGGATCCCATAATCAGCCATAGCTTACCTCCATTGTTCCCGGACGGCCAGCTGGATGGTGCCGGGATAACACAGGCTGTCGTCATCTAAGCGCACATCGCTGCCAGTCAACATGGCATCCCGGCTCTCCGGGAACAGACTCAGTGCGTCGATTACTTCTACAAATGGTAAATTCGTAAGAGATTGATACAATTCGTTGAATCGCACCCAACCACCGAAGTCCCGCAGACCATCCACACCCATAGACTCCAAATCGTAAGGGTCCTGGATATCGAAAATATTCCCCGTCCGCAGATTGTACGTGATCTATCAGATTTCGTGTGATGGGTAAAAAACAGCGCTGCCATTTCTTCATCTGTCATCGGGGAGCCGCCCAGGGTAATATCATCCAGGGAGTACGCGGCTGTGATATCAAACCATGCGTCGCCTTCCAGATCAGACTTGTAATAGATACGGTTCTGCCCAGATTCCTCCGCCGAAGTTTCTGCAATCTCGTAGATACTATCGTTCAAAACGGAGAGGTAGATCAGGTGGGTGCCAATGGCCAGGGTAGAGTTTTAATCTCCTGCGGGTCAATATGTACCGCTAGGCTTTCGTCCCAAAATCTTGTGCATAAAGGGTTCCCAGCACCAAAGCAGCTACAGCCAGAAGGACAGCCCCCGCTGCCAGAAACCGCCGGGGTCGGGATTTGGTTTGCATGACGGTCTCCTTTCTTATGCTGGGTTCACATCTGTGAACAACTCTTGGCTCGCTGTATCAAAATAAACATCCATTACATGTTCGCCCTCACTGTCATATAGACTGGCAATCGCGTTTTCCACACTGGCGATCAAAAGCGTCAAATAGGTAAAGCTCTCGGTGACAGGACGGCTCTCTGTAGTATAGACCCTCTGGCTGTCGTACGTTAATGTATAGCTGGCAGCATTTTTCACTGCATTGATGTACAGCTTTAGCTCAGGAACAGAAACATTGCCTTGGTTCGTTGTGCTAACTGCATAGGTTCCCACCACCCAGGTTTCGGGCGGCAGCTCTGGTTCAATATCCAGAACATCCCGCGGAATCGACGTGTCAATCTCACACTCCGTAACAAAGGAATTTCCACTATACAGCCGCAGGAGCAGCATGTTGGTTGCCTGATAGTCCAATGTCAGCTGCCGCGGCACAAAGCGCCAATATGAACGTACTGTGCATTGCAGCTCATATTCCCGGATGGAAAGTGCCATGCACATCTCTTGGATCGACCGATCCATGCAGCGCAGCTCATCCTGCCCTTAGGTCACTTCTCGAGGGCGGAGGATTCCATCAGAAATCTTTTCCATTTGATGCATCATAATGGCAATCAGCCGCGTCATCCTTCCCGACGCGCCCCACAACAGCAGCAACGACGCTGCCCGCACAATTGCTGCGCCCGCCGTGGCAATCAACGCTGCCTGCCGCGCTGGCAGCAATCTTCCGGAGGTGTTCGACACCGCCCAGAACACACACCACACCGCTGCCAGAAGCGCCAGGAATACAATTTTACGCCTCCCACCGCGGTCAGCCGCACAGCCAGGCGGTCTGCCCGTTCTTCAATGCAGGCTGTCGTTAGAAGCGTAGCAGCGATAAACAGCCAAAGTCCCACCGCCACAGCAAAAACTGTCCATTTGCACAGCATCCATGACGCAAAGGCCCGAACCTGCACCTCCGGCGCAGGCCTCTCTGCCGCTTCAACGGTATATGTACGGGTTCCTCCTGGCGTCATGAAGCAGGTATCATTCTGGGCAGTCGTCGCCCGGATATTCTCGCCGTCAAACTCCTCCGTCACGGTATTCCACAACTACCAGGCCGGAACGATCATCGCCAAATTTACATTCTGGCTCTCATACTCATAGATAAAACCGCCTCATTTTCGCCCACAGCGGTAATGTAGATGGTATTTCTTTGTACCCGTAAGCCGGTCACATTCATCGCCTGCTCAAACGTACCCTCGCAGAGCGTTTCGGTTTTGCCCTTCTCTAAACCAACAAGCTCCCAATCCAGCCCATCATCCAGCGTCCGGAGAAAATAGATATGCTCCCCCGATGCCGCCACACGGACGATCTGACGTTCCCGGCCCCGGGAGAGACGGTTCTCCTGATAAATGCCCTGAACGTCCTCATCCTGCATCACATAGATGCGGGACGTCAGCCAGCGGTTTTCCACCACCAACTCGCCATCCTCCCCAAAGTCTGCTGGACCCGCAACAAACGCCCATCCAGGCATTCCCCAGGACATCACACCCGTTATCATCAGCATTAGCCCCAACAAAACGCACACCACCAACAGGCGGAACAGCCGGTCTTGATTATCCTTCCAGAGCACCTTGGCCTTTATCGAAGACCTTTTTGCAAGCAAGGCTGTCACCTTGATGTCCTGGTATAGCTCTGGAAAACCGTTGTAATCTGTACGCAGTCCTGGCTGAGAACCAAGTACAGCAACGGCCAAGGCAGTCCGGCGGAAAGACACTCCATCACCAGATTGATACTGATGGCCTCCCCCCAGCGCCGGCGTCACCGCCTGTCCTCTGGCAAAGGCGGAAAACTTCCGTTCATCCCGGCACGGGAACGCAAACAGCAGCGTTTCATTTTGAGAAAATCGCAGCAAACAGGGGAACTCTCCCGCCGCCTCGCTGTTTTCCATCGCAATCAGCATCTTGCGGGCACAATCCTGGCCGTGGAGAGCCAGCAGGTATACAATGCGCCAGAGGCAGTTAACCGGTCCCGGCAAATCAGCACATCATTGGCAATTCCCCGGAACGCCTCGGAAACCACTTCCAGTTCCATGTCCTGGGTATAGTAAACCATCCCTACTGCCTCCTTCCCTCCGATTTCAGGTTTTCTTCATGACTTCTCTTCATCCTGAAGCGCGTCCTGCTTCTTCACTACCGCATAAGCATAGGTGGAAACCAGCGGATATTCCGCACAGGAAATGCGAATTTCATACACGCCTTCCCAGCCAGGCGCAGTATAAATGCCGTCGGAGGTGATCTCTCCTGAATCTTTCTCCGTCCGCTCATACGTCAACGTGCAGGGGTCCATATTATTAAAGCGCACATTAAAGAAGTGGCTGCTCCGGGTAGCCATCACAACGGTGAGCTGGATGACTGCAATACTCTTGCCAGTAAACTTCCGGACCTTATTCCCCTCCTCTGCGCTGGGCAGGGCAACCGCTGTCCAGCGCAGAGGAAGGACCACCTGGTTGTTGTCCTCCAAGAGCCGTGCTGCAATAACAAAGCTCCCCCGATCGTTCATGACCTTCACTGCGATTTCCGCCGCCGCAGAGGTCTGCTTCTGGGGAAACAGGCCGGAATTTCTATAAATCGTGTTCCGGGCGGTCATGCCTAATTTCGGGTCTTCCGCCAGATATTCTGGTCCGGCGGCAACGTACACGATGCCAGTGCCAAGGCTATGGACGATCTCATCCGAGTACGCAATGCGGCCCCAAGGGGATGTCGCAAATACCCATTGCATATATAGGTTCCACGATATGCTCCGGCGGCCGTGGGACACCCATCCGTGTACAGCCTGTTGGGCCAATCGGCTCTTTCCGGAACCAAACCTCCAACTCTTCCCGCAGCGGGGCCAAAGATGGCGTGCGTATATACTGCCGTATACCAACGGTGAGGGTTTCTTCGATCAGATATGCATTCCGTGCGTGCTGTAAGGCGATTTCCGCCAAAGAGACATAATCCTGTCCGGTACTGGCATTGCGCAGCTCCAAACTGGCGGAAGATACCGCCTGATCCAAAATCTCCGTCGTGGATGTGTTAGTCACAACCGCCCGGAGTGCAAAACCGTCTTCAACGTCAGCGGCCCTGCGTTCTCCTGCAGCCGCCGGACGGCAATTTCCATCCGCGCCGCAGGCGTTCTGCGCAGACATAGCGCAGGTAACGGTATACTCCTCTCCCACGTACAGCACCGCAGAGGCCAAAAACTCCGGCTCCGGCGGACAGATGGGCGGCAGACTCTCCCGGTCTTGCAAGAAGAGCTGCCAGCCCTCCCAAACGCGGTTGCACTCGTAGTTTTCCCCACTGTCCTGGCCCTGGACGGTATAGACCGGACGTACATTTTCCTCCCGGTATCGGAGACACAGCACGGCCAACTCGGTTTCCAGCGTCTCAAAGCCCTCCACAGCAGAGAGCTTCCGGACCGCTGGGTTCTCCACGGCAATCTCCCGTCCGCAGCCGTCCACCATAATCGACTGATCATCCAGGCTGTACACGCCCAATCCACAGACAATGCCGCTGCCGAACATCATCTCGTTCAAGAAGCGGCTCTTATAACGGTTATAGGTCTGTTCCGCCTGGAAATCGGCAGAGGTCAACAATTTCCCAACATAATAGCGGTTTCGCTCAAATGGCAGCAGCTGATTGTTTTCCATATGGGCACCTTCTTTGCTTTCTTGTCGACATTAAATCATTGTTTTCCCCATTGTTTCCTAAAGGTTTCCTAAAAAAACCGCACGTCCTCCAATGGAGGACATGCGGTACTTAGACGTCCAGGCTATAAACCCGTTTTGCATTTTTATAAAACACAGCATCCCAAAAGCGCCCAGGCACCAAGTTTTGAACAAATTTAATGTATTCTCCCAGATTGACAATCGGCCAGTCCGTACCGAACAAGAACCTATCCCAGCTGCCAGAAGCAGCAAGCCATGTACGCAGTTGGAAAACATACCCTGCCTGTTCCGCAAAATATTCCGTAAGATCTACCCGGCCCTCCAGCAGGCCGGAAAGATCTGCGGAAACATTTGGATTCTTTGCAATGACTGCTGTTGCCGCTTCCAGGAATGGGTTGCCAAAATGGCACATCACGAACTGGGTTTCCGGATGGTCCGCCGCAACCTCGTCCAACGTCAGGGGGTGGCAGTATTTCAAATGCGCTTGGGGGAACGATGTCAACCCCATATGAACGGCTACCGGTTTCCCATACTGCGCCGCGAGCTCGTAGATCGGTTCATACAGCGGGGCGGACAGCCAAATCTTGTTATAGCCTGGGTACAGCTTTATACCGCAGCAATTCCGCCGCCGCAGGTTTGCCTCGACCTTCTCCAGCATATCTGGAACAGCAACGCCGTCCTCCTCCAGCAAAGAGCTGTCAAGGCCAATACAGTAGTGGAACAAATCCGGCGGATAATCGTGAAAAGCCGGCTCCAAGCTATGGTTCCCCATAATCACGCCATGAACGATCCCTAGCTCCCCATAGACCTGCCGCAGATGCTCCACGCTGTTATGGTGCCCCACGCCCTGCGCCATCTCTTCCGCCTCCTGTTCTTGAAACAGGTGCAGGTGTGCGTCGATTATTTTCATTGGAATCCACTCCTTTTGAATGCAAAATACAGTATTTTATTATTATACCACACCCAGTAGGAAATGTCAGCCGCAAAAAAGGATGCTCCGCATCATTCCTGCGAAGCATCCCCTACAGAATCCGCCGGACGCAGCGGCAGCGTTATGGTAATCCCCATTCCCCGGCCAAGACCGCTCTGGGCAAAGGCAGTGCCGCCATAGGCCTCCACCGTCCGTTTCACTAAATACAGGCCATAGCCTTGCCCGCGCAGACGGTTTGAACCTTGAAAATTGGCCTCGAAAATATGCTCTGTCTCCTTCTGCTGTAATGGCCAAAGCGGCTCCGGCAAGCTCCAGCAGCAGTCCTAGGGCGCCCAGAGCCCCCATTGTCAGCCACAGAATGCAGCTTCCAAGAAATACCGCACATACCAGTAAGACCAGCACGCCATCCTTCCTTCTCAAAACCACACGCTTTCCTCTCTTTTCAGTGGTGACATTCGCCGCTTTTGGGTGTATAATGACTTTCATAATCTTTCCTTATCGCGAAAAGCAGCTTCCTCCATAAGGCACAATTATTAAAAAACCTTAAATTTTTTGCCTCAAAATGTCAAGCTGCACTGCACAAGATTCCCTGCTGGCAGTCCGCCCAATATGGTACAATATTTTGAACAGCGGCGGAAACCCTTGAAGCATCAGGGTTTCCCGCCGCCGTTGTTACTAACGTGTTATTAGTTCAATGTTCAATCGCA
>JAAWGR010000058.1 GCA_022795445.1 Oscillibacter sp.
AGGATAAACCGCAGCAGTTCCATGATGGGGAAGGACAGCCAGACCAGCGCTGTCTGTCCGGTCAGAGACAGCAGCCACGCGCTCAACAGCAGGAATACCGCTTGACCAATGGCGATGACAAAGCTGGCGGTTCCCTGACCCAGCGCCTGCAAGAAGCCGGAGAGAATCTGAGTGGTGGTAGTCAGCACCAGGGCGGCTGCGATGATCCGCAGGGCCGGGACACCAATGGCCATCATGTTCTCTGACGCGTTGAACATCATGAGAAGCTGACGGGGAAACAGCAGGAACACCAGCATACCAAGCACCGCAATGGCCAGATTAACCCGGAGGCTAACCTTCAGCGTATCCAGAATGCGCTGTTTCTCCTTTGCGCCGTAGTTGTAGGCGATAATGGAGATGCCCGCGCTGCTCATGCCGCCGGAAGGCATGATGATAAAACTCTGGAGGCGGATATAGACCACATAGATACCAGGAGCCAGGGCGGAGAGCCGGAGCAGGATATTGTTCATCCCAAAGGCGCTGACGGAAATCAGGCAGTTGCTCAAGGCCACTGGGATGCCAATCTTGACAATGGCCCCGATCACCTCTCCGCTGGGCTGGAACGCGGCCTTGGTGATATGCACCTCTTTGTTGAACCGGATATTCAAAAGCAGGCCCACGATGGCAGCGGCAGCCTGCCCGATGACGGTGGCGATACCCGCGCCAGTAATGCCCATAGCGGGACAGCCCAGCCAGCCGAAAATCATAACGGGGTCCAAGATAATGTTGACGATAGCTCCTGTCAGCATAGGGACCATGGTCAGGTCTGCCCGGCCAATGGCGGAAAGCAGCCGCTCCATTATAATCTGATGCAGCGCCGCGAATGAGAAAACGCACAAAACAGCGCTGTAGGAGATGCTCATGTCCAGAATTTCCTGAATGTTGGTCTGCGCTTCGTAAAAGGGCGTCACAGCCGTGAGGCCCAGGACAGTGAATAGGATCATTACGGCCCACAAGATCAAAAAACCGTTTCCTGCGGTCTGGTTCACGCCCTCGCCGTCCCGCTGCCCCAGCTTCATAGAAAGAACGGAGTTGACGCCCACGCCAAGTCCTACGCCTACGCCCACCACCAGATACTGCACCGGCATACACAGGGAGATGGCGGTCAAAGCGTTGTCCCCCAACTGCGCCACGTACAGGCTGTCTACTAAGCTGTACAGCACCTGCACAAACATGGAGATGATGAGGGGCATAGACATTTTCCGCAGCAGCCGTCCTACTGGCAAAGTGCCCATTTCATTTGCTTTCATCAGTCCTCTGGCCCCCAATTTGCAAAGTTGCGCTCCTGTTCCTCCAGGGTGGCGGTGTAGTACCGCTTGCCGCAGTCCAGCGTCCGAATCTGGGTCATTTCATCCTTAGTCAGTTCAAAATCAAAAATATGAAAATTGTCTTTGATGTGCTGGGGATTGGTGGACTTGGGGAAGATGACAGTCCCCTCCTGGATGTGCCAGCGGAGGATGATCTGCGCGTTGGTCTTGCCATACTTCTTGGCAAGCTGGGCAAATACCGGTTCATTCAACAGGCCGCTGTCGCCGTGTCCTAAGGGATACCACGCCTCCATGACCGTGCCATAGGGGGCTACCCGCTCCTTCAGCGCATTCTGTTGAAAGTAGGGATGCAGCTCCACCTGAAGCACAGCGGGTTTGATCTGAGCAGCAGCGATGACCTCTTCCAGCCGGTCAGATTCAAAGTTGCTTAGACCAATGGCGCGGACCTTGCCCTGGGCCACAGCTTTCTCCATATCCTTCCAGGCCCCCATGTAGTCGCCCACCTGCTGGTGGAGCAGGAGCAGGTCAATGTATCCAATATCCAGGCGGGCCAGCATCTTGTCGATGCCCTCCATCGTCTTGCCCTCGCCGTACTCGCTGGGCCAGAGCTTGGACGTGACCCAAATCTCCTCCCGGGGGATGCCGCTCTCCCGGACAGCCTCGCCCACGCTGCGCTCATTCTGGTAGGCGTGGGCGGTATCGATGTGACGGCAGCCCAGCTTCAACGCCTCCAGGCAGGCGTTCTTGGTGGCGTCACCGGCAGGGACCATGAAAACCCCCATGCCAAACTGTGGAATCTTTGTGCCGTTATTTAAGGTGATATAGGTCTGTTTCATGTTTATTTTCTCCTTCAAACATGTTGTTGATTTTATAGCCGGTTCTTCGCCCATTCTGCAATTTTAGCCTCGGAACTGCTCACATGGGAGCCAGTAAAGGAAGCGCCGCTATCCACATCCGCGCCCTTGCAGATTTTCTTGATGTCCCGCACACTGTCGCCAATACCGCTGCCTTCATTGGTACAAAAGGGGATTATGCGCTTGCCAGTCCAGTCGTAGTGCTCTAGGAAGGTGAACAGCACCATGGGCATGGTATTCCACCAATTGGGGTAGCCCAGGAAAATAGTGTTATACTGCTCCAGCGCATCGGGGTATCGTTTGACTGGGACGCGGGTTCCGGCGTTCAGTTCCTGCTTGGCCTCGTCAATCAGGACCATGTGGTTCTGAGAATAGACCCGGTCGGCCTTGATTTCAAACAAGTCCCCGCCCACAGCTTTCTGAATAAACTCCGCAGCGATCTTGGTATTGCCCTTTTCCTGGCAGGCAATCTTCATGCCGGGGCCGATGGTCTGGCCCTTCATGGAAAAATAGACGATTAGAATCTTTGCCATGATAATGTCCTCCTTTGCGCGGATTTGGATTTTATAGCTCTATTATAGGGGGATCGGCTGTTGAAAGTCCAATTCAAAAATGCTATAATCAATTTAATTTTTTTATAGCATAGGAGGCGATGACGTTTGACCACCAAGCAGATGGACTGTGCGCTGGAGCTGTCAAAGACGCTGAATTTCAGTCGAGCGGCTGAGAACCTGTTTATTAGTCAGCCCTCTTTGACCTACCAAATCCAATGCCTGGAAAATGAACTTGGTTTCCGCCTGTTTGACCGCTCTGGAAAAGGCGCGGATTTAACTCCTGCCGGTACGCAGTTCTGCGGAGAATTGCAGCGCATCCGGGATGAATTGAAGGTTGCTGTGGAGCGCGGACAAAACATGAGTTCCCGGTATAGTGAGGCGTTAAATGTATGTATTCCTATGCGCTCCTGCATTTATTTCCTTCCGCAGATCATGCAGAAATTTGAAACGGTGCTGCCTCATGTTTCCCTTAATATCCGTTTTCTGTATGACGACAGCAGAGTGGATCTGTTTCTGCGGGGAGAGCAGGACATTTTATTTGCCAGAGAATCGGAATTAAAGCGTTTTTCTAACATTCGTATGGCGCCATTATTCCACAGCCGCTTCTATTTGGTTCTCCGCAAAGATGACCCGCTGGCAGGCAGAGAACTCGTTACCATGGCCGATTTGTCTGGGCGGACGTTCATGGTAGGCGGCGGCTCCCCTACGGAGTTGATTGTGGTGCAAAAGCGAATTGTAGAATCCGGGCAAGTCAGCGTGCTGAATTGCCCGGATCATGAAACGGCCCTAGCCAATGTGGCGGCCAAACGGGGAATCGTACTGACCCCAGGCTTTACCAATGATCACAACGGGGAATTCGAATGGGTTCCCTTCGACTGCTCAGAACATATTTCCTGCGTATTGGGATACCATCGGGAGGATCTCAGAGAGAGTACACGTTATTTTATTGAATTGGCACAGGCGGCATATGCTCATACAGATACCGTCCCGCTTTAAAATGCTATCCAATACTATACGTTTTCTACAGCTTTGCCCAAAAAGATGCTATCAAGTACATCTCTGGCGATTTCATCCTTGTATAATTTTCCGCTCTTGCGGTCCAGGGAGGTCATCAAATAGAACTGATTTTGCCATTCTAATCTCGCAGGATAATATCACTTTCATTCTTTACCTGCATGATTCGGTCCCAAAGTCAGAACAACCACACGCCGAATGTGACTGGGGGCGGCCGCCCAGTCTCCTGGGACTTTTGTGTTTTATGATGTATCCTCAACGACTTTCAGGGTTTGGTCAGAAAAAATCGAATTCATCCTCCCACTGTTTTGGTTTCTTTTTAATACTTTACAAACTTTTTCATAAAAAAGTGCTGAAATTTACACAATTTCAGCACTTTGGAGTAAGTGGTTAAAATCGATTTTTCGCCCTCCTCGGGTTTCCCCGTTCCCCTTCCGCCGCGAGTTCAGCGGAGCGAGTCGCGGTGGAAAGCGAAGAAATTCCCGCCAGAGTGCAGTTTTCGGCGAAGCCGGAAACGGAACGGTGGCGGGAATTTCTGAGCTGGCACCCCGAACTGGACTTGAACCAGCGGCCTACTGCTTAGGAGGCAGTCGCTCTATCCAACTGAGCTATCGGGGCCTATATGAAATTTATCCCACCAAGCAATTGATACACTGTCACTCAGAGGGACGCTCTATCCAGCTGAACTACAAAAGCTTACAGAAGTATCTAGCTGTGAAAATAGAACTTCTTCATTTTACCTGGATTTTCTGAACCTGTCAACCCCGCGGAACAGAATTCCCGCAATCTAATATTAGTGGCCTCATCCAAGCATCGGCAGGCGGAAAAGTTCTTTACAAATGCCGGGGATTGTGGTATATTGAACGCGGATTTGCAGAGTGGCTTCCGCAGTCCAAAGCGGACGGTATTCCATGTTGTTGGAAACTGTACCGGCATATCTTCCTGTACATCTCACGGCTCCCGGCAAAACGGCAGAAGCGTGCGTCACCTGACTGATAGAAAGGCAGGGAGATGCAATGAACATCGGATTTGTTGGAGCAGGGAAGGTCGGCTTCTCCCTTGGCAAATTTTTTGCCGAAGGGGGCGCCCAGTTGACCGGCTATTACAGTCGGCATCCAGGGACAGCCAAAGAGGCGGCACATTTTACAGATTCTCGTTTTTATGACACACTGGACAGTTTAGCACAGGACAGCGACGCCCTTTTGCTGACGGTTCCGGATGGAGCCATTACGCCGGTTTATCACCAACTGGCGCAGTTTGAGATCGTAGGGAAACAAATATGCCATTGCAGCGGCGCAATGACGGCCGGAGAGGCGTTCCCAGAGATCGCCCGGACCGGCGCACATGGATATTCCATTCATCCGCTTTTCCCCTTCAGCAACAAGCTGGAGTGTTATAGGGAATTGCCGGGTGCTTTTTTTTGCATTGAGGGCGACGGCCCGCACCTGCCAGAATGGCAGGCGTTCCTCCAATCCCTAGGGGCACAGGTGCAGCCCATCCAACCGGAGGCAAAGGCGCGCTACCATGCCGCCTGCGCCATTTCCAGCAATTTGGTCTGTGCACTGGTCCAGGAAAGCGTGGAACTGCTGGAGACCTGCGGGTTCCCGCCAGATACGGCCCTCCGCGCCCTAGCTCCGCTGATCCAGAGCAACGCGGAACACATCTTGCAGAAAGGGCCTGTGCAGGCTCTTACCGGCCCCATTGAACGCGGCGACGCAGGGACCGTGCAAAAACACCTCGCCTGTTTTCCCAGCCGGGAGGAACGGGAGCTTTACCGCGTTGTTTCCCGGAAATTGGTGGAGACGGCGGAGCAGAAACATCCGGAAACCGATTACACCGCATTGGAGACACTGTTGAAAGAAGGTTGAGGAACTTGAAAAAGAATACCATTGCCACTTTGGCCGCCATGAAGGCCAACGGGGAGAAAATTTCCCAGCTCACCTGCTACGATTACACCACTGCCCGCCTGGTGGACGCCGCGGGGATCAACACGGTTTTAGTGGGCGACAGCCTGGGCATGACCATGCAGGGCTATGAGGACACCCTCCCTGTTACCATGGAGGAAATGATCGTCTATGGCCGCAGCGTAGGCCGGGCCTGTAAGGATGCGTTTGTGATTTTAGATATGCCGTTTATGAGCTACCAGGTTTCCGTCCAGCAGGCGGTTGAGAACGCTGGACGGTTTATGAAAGAATGCCGGGCGAATGCGGTGAAGCTGGAGGGCGGTAAGACGGTCTGCCCTCAAATCCAGGCGATCACTGCCTGCGGCATCCCCGTCTGCGCTCATATCGGCATGACGCCTCAATCCGTGAACAGCTTCGGCGGTTTCAAGGTCCAGGGAAGGGGCGAGGCCAATGCCCGCCGTGTGCTTGAGGATGCCCTGGCTGTGGAGGCCGCGGGTGCGTTTATGGTGGTTTTGGAGTGTGTGCCGCCAAAGCTGGCTGCTTTGATCACAAAGAAGACCAAGATGATCACCATCGGCATTGGCGCAGGCGCAGGCTGCGACGGACAGGTCCTGGTTTACCAGGATATGCTGGGCTTGAACGGTGATTTTGTGCCAAAATTTGTGAAGCAATTTGCGCACTTTGGAGAGGCGTTTCAGGAGGCCTTTGGCGCTTATGACGCGGAAGTCAAAGCCGGCACGTTCCCCGCGCCGGAACAGACCTATGCCAAGAGCGATTGCTCTGATGAGTTCCTTGCCCAGCTGGATGCGGAGTATTGAGGAGGGGGAAAACCATGATTGTTGCAAAAACCATCCGGGAAGTCCGGGAACATGTGGCACAGTGGAAACGGGAAGGATATACCGTTGGGCTGGTGCCGACGATGGGCTATCTGCATGAGGGTCATGCCAGCCTGGTGGACCGTGCGCGTAAAACCTGCGGAAAGGTTGTGGCGTCGGATTTTGTCAACCCCACCCAGTTTGGCCCCAACGAGGATTTGGAAGCCTATCCCCGGGACTTCAGCCGAGATTGCGCTTTGCTGGAGGAGCATGGGTGCGATTTGGTGTTCTATCCTTCCGTCGAGGAGATGTACGCGCCCAATGCGGCAACTTATGTGGAAATCCTCTCGGAAATGCCCAAGCAGCTCTGCGGAAAGACCCGGCCCATCCACTTCCGAGGCGTTTGCACAGTAGTCTCCAAGCTGTTCAATATTGTACAGCCGGATTATGCCTTCTTTGGCCAGAAGGACGCCCAGCAGCTGGCTATCATCCGGCGTATAGCGCGGGACCTTTCTTACGGTATTGAGATCATCGGCTGTCCCATCGTCCGGGAGGCGGACGGTCTTGCCAAATCTTCCCGCAATACCTACCTCAGCCCTGCGGAGCGGCAGGCGGCGCTGGTGCTGTCGAAAGCCGTTTTTCTTGGCCAGGAGATGGTTGAGAAAGGTATCCGGGACGCCAAAGAGCTGTTGGCCGCCATGACGGCGGTCATCACGGCAGAACCCCAGGCGCGCATCGACTACGTTTCCGCGGTGGATGGGGAGACTATGCAGCCGGTGGAGGAAGTCCGGGATGGCGTACTGGTGGCGATGGCGGTTTACATCGGTAAGACCCGCCTGATCGATAATTTTATTGTAGGAGGCGTCCGCTGATGACCATTGAGATGCTCAAGGGGAAAATCCACCGGGCTACTGTCCGGCAGGCGGAGCTGGATTATGTAGGCTCGATTACAGTGGATACGGACCTGCTGGATGCTGCCGGAATTTTGGAATATGAAAAGGTGCAGATTGTAGATATAGACAACGGGAACCGGTTTGAGACGTACACCATCGCCGGGGAACGGGGCAGCGGGATGATCTGCTTAAACGGCGCCGCCGCCCGGTGTGTCAGCGTGGGCGACAAGATTATCCTCATGGCCTACGCCAGCCTGACGCCGGAGGAGGCGCAGGGGCACCGTCCCAGGGTGGTGTTTGTGGACGGGGAGAACGGCATCCAGAGGGTCACGTCCTATGAGAAGCATGGGCTTTTGAAGGATATGGAGGACGGGGAAGCATGAAGGATTTGCAGGGCAAGTGCGTCGTTTTAGGCGTGACGGGAGGCATTGCAGCCTACAAAATGGCTGATACGGCTCGCCTGCTGGTAAAAATGGGGGCGGAGGTCCATGTGGTTATGACCGAAAACGCTGCCAGGTTCATTACCCCCCTGACCTTTGAGAGCCTGACAAACCAGCGTTGTGTTGTGGATACCTTCGCACGGGATTTTCAATATAATGTGGCGCACATCTCCCTGGCGAAAGCGGCGGACTTGATCCTGATCGCCCCTGCCACCGCCAACGTCCTTGCCAAGCTGGCCCACGGCGTCGCGGACGATATGCTGACGACGGTAGTGCTGGCGGCGCGGTGCAAAAAGCTTGCGGCGCCGTCGATGAATACTGCGATGCTGGAAAATCCCGTCACCCAGGACAACCTGGCCGCGCTGCAAAAGTATGGTTTTGAGATCGTCGAGCCCGCCGCGGGACTGCTGGCCTGCGGAGACGTAGGCAAGGGCAAGCTGCCCCCGCCGGAAGAACTGGCGGAGCATGTTCTGCGCCATCTGGCCCGGGAAAAGACGCTGCAAGGCGTCCGTGTGACGGTGACGGCAGGGCCGACCCAGGAAGCGCTGGACCCTGTGCGCTTCCTCACGAACCACAGCTCCGGGAAAATGGGGTACGCCATCGCCCGAGAGGCCATGCTGCGGGGAGCGGCCGTGACGCTGATATCCGGCCCTGTGGCGCTGGAACCGCCGCCATTTGTGCAGGTGGAACCGGTGGTTTCTGCAAAGGACATGTTTCTGGCTGTGCAGAAAGCGCTGCCAGAAACGGACATCCTCATTAAAGCGGCGGCAGTAGCCGACTATCGTCCGGCCACGGTAGCGCGGGAAAAGATGAAGAAGCAAGACCATGATTTAAACATTGCCTTGGAACGTACGGATGATATTTTGCGCTGGGCGGCGCAGAACCGTCACCCAGGGTTGTTTGTGTGCGGGTTCTCCATGGAGACAGAGAATGTGATGGCAAACTCACGGGAGAAGCTGGAAAAAAAGAAACTGGATATGATCGCCGTCAACGACTTGCGGACGCCGGGCGCAGGATTCGGCGTGGATACCAACGCTGTAACCCTTCTGACACCAGAGGGGAGAGAGGAATTGCCTTTGCTGAGCAAAGCGGAGGCTGCGGCGCGTCTGCTGGACGCGATTGAGAAAAAACGCGTATGATTTTGACATTGGATATTGGGAATACCACCATTGGAATCTATGGCATGGAACGCACGGAGGACGGGGATTATCGGGTTGTTTTCAGTGAAAAGCTGTCTACCCTGCGGGAACAGAGGAATTACCTGCCGCTGCTGAGGCGGCCCTTTTCCCGCACCGGCATTGCCCTAGGCGAGATTGAGGGAATCGCGCTTTCCAGCGTGGTTCCCCGCCTGGATGCGCCTGTTGGTCAGGCGGCGGAGCGGCTGTTTGGAAAGCCGCCGGTTAAGATTGCGGCAAGGGCTGCCGGGCTGTCCTATGCCATTCCGCAGCCGGAAAAAGTGGGGCTGGACCGGGTTGCTGACGCTGCCTGGGCAGTACGGCGGTACCCCCTTCCGGCAGTGACGGTAGACCTGGGAACTGCGACAACTTTTAATGTGCTGGATGCAGACGGCACATTCCGTGGGGGACTGATTGCCGCCGGGGTGGAAACAGGGCTTTCGGCTCTCTCCGAACGGGCGGCACAGCTTCCAAAGGTGGACCTGAACGGTCCAGGCGGACTGATCGGCAGGAACACGGTAGAGTGTATGCGCTCCGGCGCGGTTGTCGGGACGGCAGCCCTGGTTGATGGCGTCACGGCTCGGATTGAGAACCAACTTGGGCAAGCGGTCACGTTGGTTCTCACCGGAGGCTGGGCGCGCTTGGTGGAGCCGGCGTGTCTTCATGCCCACGTCTATGACCCTTGGCTTCTGCCGAAAGGGCTGGCGCTGCTGTATGATCTTTCCGCTGCCTCCAGTCGCGGGGTACACGGCTGGGAACCTGCAAAAGAATGCGTTGGGAACAACCGGCTGTCCGCAAAGGGAGAATATCCGTCGCCACAGCAGAGACATTTTGTGAAATACGACGATTGACAATGTATCCCGAACCGTGATAAGGTTTATGGTAAATTCAATAACGGCAAACGAAGTTCCTGGAAAAATGGCGAAAGCCTGCCGAAGGAGTGACACTCTCAGGCGTCCGGCATCCGGATAGGGACCGGGAATGGATGTGGCTCTGGAGAAGCCTGGAAACAGGTACCGAAGGTGCAAAGCGGAATGGGAGGACTGTTTCCGCCGAATCTCTCAGGTAAAAGGACAGAGGGGAATGTTGGCCTGGCGGCAATGCGTCCGCGGGGGATCGAGATTGCTTTTTGCGGGAGCTGCTTCATGCGGCTCTCGCTTTTCGTTGTTTGCTGTTACTGTGCATGGAGGGAATTTATGGAGATTATCAACCAAATCCTTGCCTTTTTGGAAGGCCCGCTGAACGACTTTGCGTGGATGTACACGTTTCTGCCCTGCGCCATCCTGGGCGGCTTTTACCTGACGATCCGCAATGGCGGCATCCAATTCACCAAGTTTGGATATGCCATGAAGAACACCGTAGGTAAGATGTTCAAAAAACAGGAGGCCGGCGAAGGGGCGGTCACGCCCATGCAGGCCGTGACGACGGCCCTCTCCGCTACCGTGGGAACCGGCAACATCGTTGGCACTTCCCAGGCCATCGCCCTGGGCGGCTATGGGGCGGTGTTCTGGCTGTGGCTCGCCGCCCTGGTGGGTATGATTACCAAGTATTCCGAGATCGTCCTGGCCGTCAAGTTCCGGGAGCGGGACGCCAAAGGCGACTGGGTTGGCGGTCCCATGTATTACATTTCCAAAGGCCTGGGCGGCAGCTGGAAGTGGCTTGCCGGCCTGTTTGCTGTGTTTGCAACGCTGGCCTCCTTCGGTATTGGCAACATGTCCCAAGTCAACAGTATTACCGGCTCTGTGATCAATGCCGTATCCAGCTTCACGACTGTCTCCGCCGGCACGGAACAGACCCTGAAATGGGTGATGGGTATCCTTCTGGCTGTGCTGGTGGCGGTTATCCTCCTGGGCGGCATTAAGCGCATCGGTGCCGTCACGGAAAAACTGATCCCCTTTATGAGCATCTTCTATATTCTGTTTACCGTCATTGTCATTGTTGTTCACATTGGCGGGGTCCATGACGCCTTTGTCAAGATTTTCTCCACCGCTTTCACCCCCCAGGCCATGTTTGGCGCAACGACGGGTATCGTCCTGAAGCAGACCATCATCTGGGGTCTGCGGCGCAGCGCTTTTTCCAACGAGGCGGGTCTGGGTTCTGCGGCTATCGCCCATGCGGCGGCCGACACCAAAGGCCCCGTAAACCAGGGCCTGTACGGTATTTTTGAGGTGTTTGTAGATACCATCGTCATCTGCACCTTGACAGCTATGACCATTATTTGCAGCGGAGTAAACATCGAGTTTGGCGTGAAGCCCGGCAGCGAACTGATTGCCGCCGCTTTGGCAACGGTGTTCGGAGACAAATTTGCGGCCCTGTTTATCGCTGTTGCACTGATGCTGTTTGCCTTTTCCACCGTCCTGGGCTGGTCCCTCTATGGTACCCGCTGTGTGCAGTACCTCTTCGGCAACAAGGCCATCCGGGTCTTCCAGGTGATTTTTATCCTTGTGGTCATCGTGGGCTGTGTCTCCCCCCTCAGCTTTGTGTGGGATGTGGCAGACACTTTCAATGGCCTTATGGCGATCCCGAACTTTATCGGCCTCTTTGCCCTCTCCGGGGTTGTGGCGGCGGAAACAAAGAAATTCTTTGGGAACAAGGACAACTTGTAAAAATCGCTATAAACCAGCAGAAAGCCGCGTAAGCGGTAATAAAGAAGAATTCTCACAACAACTGAAAATCAAAGCTGAAAAACAGAGCGCAAGCAGGAGCAGAGAACATATCACTTTCATTAGTGGTCGGTTCTCTGCTTTTCTGCTGCACAATCGAACGCCGTTTTTGAGGGTAAACGAACAACCGTAAAATCTTTCGGCAAACCGGAAATCAGGGTTCCTTTTCATAGTAGGCACGAAGGATTGGCTCCAGTTCCCGCCACTTGATCTCATACTGTCGGCGGTAGTCCGCTACGGTGAGGGAAGGGCGAATGACCTGCTCCCTGCCCCGATACTTCATAGTATAGGGCTTAAACGCTTCGGAATCCGGGCCCAGACCGTACAGCCCGTCCAGCAGCTCCCGGCTCTCTTTCAAGTTCCGCAGGATGGCCGAGCTGTCGGGCAGGCCATTGTCGTTGGGCGGCTCAAAAGCGTGAATGTCCGCCCCATGCTTCAAAAGTTCGTCCAGCACCGCCTTGAGCATCACCTGAAGCCGACGCTGTTCCTCCAGCTCTCGCTCACGGCTGGGCGGATAGTCTGAAAAGAACCTGTGTGCAAACTGGTCATACTGCGCCATAGCGTGCTCCCAAGCGCCGAGATTCCCAGGAAAGGTGGTCTGGTTAGGGTCCATTCCCATGTCCAGCATACGGCGCAGCAGCAGGAAATAGCCTTTACTCCGTTCTGGCCCAGGACCCACGGTGTGCCCCGCCCGCATAAAGCACTGGACAATAGCATCGTACCAGATGGGGGCGGAGAAGTTGGAACCATAGGGGTTGACCGCATCTTTGAAGTTCACATCCGCCCCACGGTCCAGCAGCAGATGGGCCACCTCCAGATGGTCGCTCTTGATTGCCACCATCAAGGGGGACTGGCCGTCATCCTTCTTAGGGGGCGCTTTGGCAAGGCAAGAGATCAAATCCGGTTTTTTATCCAAAATCAGGGCGACCTCGTCCAGTTTGCCCTGGCGGATGGCAGTAAACAGCTTTTTCATGGCAGCTCCTTCTTTATGGTACAGCATCCCGATTTGTTGAACTGACGCGAACAAAGTATACCACTATCGCAAGTGACGTTCAACTTTCATTTTTATGGGCTGAAAGTAGCAGCAAGCAACATCCTTTAAAAAATATATCGGAATTTTTTGTCATAAGAAGTTTGACGGAGAAGAGGTTCCAGCTTGTTGTCGGATGGATATGAACAGAAACAGGAAGGCGCGCTTGCCAGTACAACTACGCATCTGTTGAAAGGGGACTGTTTATGGCAGTTTATGAATGTTTTCCACGATAAAATCAATAAAATATTTGCTTGCAATCGACAAACTATTCTTATCCCGATACCCAATTGCAAGCGTCCGCTTTACGGCTGGAACCGTAGGCCGCAGAGCAAGTCGGTAATGGGTACGCTGCAAGACCAGCTCCGCCAAAATACTCACGCCAAGCCCGGCCTCTACCATCGTCATAATGGCGTAGTCATCATGGATAGTATAGCGGATATTCGGCGTGAGACCCAGTGCCCTGAACGCCTCCAGAGGCTCGGAGTAATGCCCCTCTTCCAGTAAAATAAACGGTTCCGCCGTTAACGCTTCCAGCGGCACAGTTTCCTTCTGTGCCAACGGATGGTTTTCCGGCAGAATGGCGAACATAGCGCCTTCTTTCAAAACGATGGTTTCGATTCCACTGATGGCGGCAGGATTGACAAAGGCAAAGTCTACTGCTCCCGTCTTGATCCAATCCTGAAACAACGAGTAATCTCCTTGGTGCAGAACGAACTCCACGCCTGGGTACATTTTCTGGAATTCTTTCAGCAGTCCCGGCAGCCAGTGGGTGGTGACACTGGAAATTGTGCCAATGCGGATAACGCCGGATTCCAGCCCTTTGATCTCGTTCACTTTTTCCTGCGTTGCTTGGTATTGATAAACCAGCCGTTGGACATATGGGTACAGTTCTGCGCCTTCTATAGTCAGCTTGGCTCCAGTGCGAGAGCGGATGAGCAGCTTGATTGACAGTTCGTTCTCCAAAGAAGAAATCATCTGGCTCATGGCGGACTGGGTATAGCCAAGGGATTTTGCTGCTTTGGTGAAGCTGCCCAGTTCAACGATTTTATGCAAGGCAAGATAGCGGTTCATTTTTCCATCATACTTTCTAATGTTAAGATAAGACTTTTTTGTTTTACTTATGTCCGTCTGTAGTGTAAACTAAAATTATAAATCACGCAAGAGGAGGACAACGAAATGTCTGATCAAGCGGTCAAGGCTTATTTTGAACACGCCTATGCCGTCGGAAGGGTAGATGTTTGCAGAGGTTGGTTTATCAAGGAAGGAGTGCCGGCATGAATTCACTGTGGAAACGCATCCAGGGCAGCTTTGACCAGCAGCGTTTTTTGAAGCTGCTGGGAGCCAGACTAGAAGCGGTAGAGCCGGGCAGCGTGGACATTTCTTGCCGCCGCAAGCCGGAGCTGACCCAACAGCAGGGCTTTCTGCATGGCGGCATTGTAACCACCATTGCAGACGTCACCTGCGGCTACTCTGCATTGACGGTCATCCCGGAGGACTGGGAGGTCTCGACGGTGGAGTTCAAGATTAACTTTCTTCGTCCAGTGGCAGGAGAAACCATCATGTCCAAGGGAACCGTCCTCAAAGCCGGAAAATCCCTCGTGGTCACCGAGGCGGAAGTGGTGGACGCCGAAAGCGGAAAACTGGCGGCGAAGATGCAGGCCACCATGATCCCGGCACCCATCAGCGGCGACGCGGAAGTTTCTGCGGAATCCTCGGAGACATCAGATGTAAAAGCGTTCCTAGCGCCCTGTGGTCTGCACTGTGGAAAGTGCTTCGCTTTTCAGAACGGTGAAATCCACGATGCCGCCGTCCGGCTAAGAACGTACCTGGGCAATTTTGGCCCTTACGCCAAGCGTTTTGAAACCGCACTGGACCCGGTGTTCTCGCAGTACCCCGCCTTCGCCGCCATGCTCGACTATCTGTCGGAAACTACCTGCGGCGGATGCCGGGTAGAGAAGTGCAAATTCTATAAAAACTGCACAGTCCGTGCCTGTGCGCTGGAAAAACAGGTGGATTTCTGCTGTGAGTGTCCGGAATTCCCCTGTGGACATACAGGACTTGACGAAAACCTCTGCCAGCGTCATGCAGCGATCAACCGGAAGATCGCGGAAATTGGGGCTGAGGCTTATTATGATGAAATCAAAGATACCCCAAGATATTGACAACCAAACCACATTTTTATACGCAAATCACTGCGTATGGCTTTGACCAGCAGATTGCGGCTTTTGCGCTTTCCGCCTATGGGATCGCCACTTTGATTGGGGCTGTTCTCAGCGGCGGACTGTGTGGACACATTTCCATGAAAAACTTGCTGGGAGGGCTGTATGCTTCCCGCGTCATCATGGTACTGGCATTCCTGCTGCTGCCGAAAAATCTTGTTATAATCTTCGGTTTTGCTTGACCTAACCGGAAACGCCGCAGTACCGCCCGCCTCCGGTCTGACGGAACAGCTTTTCGGTACGGCGAAACTGGCAGCGTTGTTCGGTGTAGTGTTTTTCTCCCAGCAAATCGGCAGTTTCTTTAGTGCGTGGCTGGGCGGTGTCTGCCTGACTGCCACTGACGAATATACACTTATCTGGCTGGCAGACGTGGTATTGAGCATTTTTGCCGCCGTGGCAAGCCTTATGATTCAGAGAGAAGTGCGCAGCGAAAAAGCGTGAACAGATGTTCCTTGTATTGACAGATTGAAGCGTCAGCACATGGCGCCTATTTGGTTGTGGTTTTAATGCCATGACAGTCGGAGAACGGCAGACAGCTTTTTTATTTTGTGATGTTTCTGTGACATTTCTGTGCTATCCTATGTGGGAAAGGAAGTGAACATATGAGACTTTTAGTCGTTGAGGATGACCGTCTTTTGAACCATACGCTTTGCTACAATCTTTCTGCGGCTGGTTATACTGTGGATGCCGCCATGACAAAGGGGGCAGCCGCCGCTTTCTGCGAAGCGCAGGACTACGATTTAGTCATTTTGGATGTCAATCTGCCGGATGGGAGCGGATTTGATTTATGCGGCCAAATCAAGGAGCAAAGCCCTGATACTGCGGTGATCTTCCTGACGGCGAACGATATGGAAAAGGACATGCTGGAGGGGTTTGAGTTGGGGGCAGATGATTATGTAACAAAGCCGTTCCCAATCAGCGTGTTCCACAAAAAAGTTTCGGCCCTGCTTGCCCGCATCCGGAAACAGACAGGCGGCGATTGCTATTCGGACGGTACGCTGTTCATCCATTTTTTGGAACTGACCGCCACTCTTGCCGGAGAGCCGGTTATCTTCACGCCGCTGGAATACCGTTTGTTGAGGGTGCTGGTGAGGAATCCACAAATCGTTCTGACCCGGCAGGTGCTCCTTGAAAAGCTGTGGGACGCAGAAGAAAACTTTGTGGATGAACATGCATTGACCGTAGCAATCAGCCGCATTCGGGGGAAGATTGAGAAAGACGGCCTGCAATATATCAAAACCGTCTACGGTATGGGCTATATGTGGGTTGGAGGGTTGAAAAGGTGAAGAGCGGAAAATTTTCCATTAACCGTGCCTGTACAGTAGGAGCTGCTATTTTAGGTGTAATTTCTGCTGCTGTCATTGCTGCGGCGTTTCTCCTTACCCATAATCCGGTAGTCGTGTGGCTGGAGCTGCTGTTTTCTGCATTAGTGTTTGTCTGTGTTGCCGCTTTTGTGGCCTTTCTCCATTGCAAGTTGGTTCTTTTCTCGGACAGCCTATGCCGGACAATTGATGATATGCTGGATGGAGCGGCTGCGCCGCTGGAAATTTATGAGGATGAAAACTTATTTTGCAAAATCAACCACCGGCTGGCGCGCTTGTATGAAGTCATGGGGGAAAACCGGGAGAGCGTAGCAAAAGAGCGGGCTGATTTACAGGAATTGATTTCCGATATATCCCATCAGGTGAAAACACCGATAGCGAACCTTCAAATAGTGAACGCTACGCTATTGGGCCAGCCTATGCCCGAGGAAAAGAGGCGGGAGTTTTTGAAGGCGTCCAGGGGTCAGCTTGAAAAACTGGACTTTCTTATGCAGGCCATGATAAAGACCTCCCGTCTGGAAAGCGGGGTTATTTCGCTGGATAAAAAGATGCAGCCGCTTTATGATACCCTGGCGGCGGCATTGGGCGGCATCCTGTTCAACGCGGAAAGAAAGAATATCCACGTCAGCGTAGATTGTCCAACCGATCTTGCACTGGCTCACGACAGGAAATGGACCAGTGAAGCCCTGTTCAACATCCTGGACAATGCGGTGAAGTACACCCCGGCGGACGGTACTATTCAGGTTTCTGTACAAAGTTGGGAGTTCTATATAAAAATTGACATTACAGACAGCGGAAAAGGAATTGCGGAAAACCGGCAGGGGATCATTTTCAAACGCTTTTACCGGGAGGAAGAAATACACGATATGGATGGGATCGGCATTGGGTTATATCTTGCCCGTGAGATTGTTACCATGCAGGGCGGCTATATCAAGGTCACTTCAACGGTAGGATGTGGCTCTACATTTTCTGTATTTCTTCCTCATGGATGAAAATTCCCCCTTTTGTCAAGCAACAGAACCAGCAGTTACCCAGGATGGGTAACTGCCTGGATAATCTGGAATTTATAAAATTCGTTGGGCTACAACGACGGTATAGCTATCTGTGTCGTAGGTGGTTCCCGTCTCCATAAAATTGTTTTTATGCCAAAAATGCTCTGCTTGAGGGTTTCCCCTAACCCAACCAAGCCGAACGCTTGAAAACCCAATGTCACGCAGATAGCCGCACAGATCATCGATTATGCCGCTTCCAATGCCAGTGTTTTGAATTGGCACTGCTGTCATAAAGAATCCTATAAAAGCAGTTTTTTCATCAGGATATGCCATAATGAGGTCCATTACGGCAATCAGTTCTTCCCCTTTGTAATACCCTATGTAATACTTATCAGATACATCTTTGTTTGGAGGCAGGGCCTGCATATCATCCAGGATGCTTTGCTCCGTCACAAATGGCGGACAGTATTGATAATATAGGTTGTTTTTGCTGCACAGCAAGTATATATCTATAACATCCGCTATATCCATGCGGCGCACATGATAATGATGAGAGAAAAAGGTTGTATCGATTTAGACCGCCTCCACAAATTATGGTTTGTTGCGCTGATTATACCATGATCAACCTTTACGGTCAATTTGCAAGCCGTGGAAGGAACAAGCTTTTTGAAATATCACAGGATTGTGACATTTCAAGGGCGAAAAACCAGTGGTCCGTGACATTTCTGTGAGGATTTGCTGATATGATAGCGGCATCACAGAAAGGATGTGCAAACCATGAGCATTTTGCAGACAACCGACCTCAAGAAACACTACGGCGCAGAGCCGAACATCACAAAGGCGCTGGACGGCGTGACCCTCTCCATTGAGCGGGGGGAATTTGCTGCCATTGTCGGAACATCCGGCAGCGGTAAGTCTACCCTGCTGAACATGATGGGCGGTCTGGACGTACCCACCTCCGGCAGCGTTCAGATCAAGGGTAAGGAACTATCCACGCTGCGTGATGAACAGCTTACCATCTTCCGCAGGCGCAATATTGGATTTATCTTCCAGAATTACAACCTTGTCCCTGTTCTGAATGTCTATGAAAATATTGTCTTGCCTGTGGAACTGGACGGCGATACGGTGGACAAAAAATTTATGGACGAAGTCGTGGGCCTGCTGGCCTTAGGGGACAAGCTGAACAATATGCCAAACAACCTCTCAGGCGGACAGCAGCAGCGCGTCGCCATTGCCCGCGCCCTCGTTTCCAAGCCTGCCATCGTCCTGGCGGATGAGCCCACCGGCAACTTGGACAGCCGGACCAGCGGCGATGTGTTGGGACTTCTGAAAGCAACCAGCAGCAAATTTCATCAGACGTTGGTGATGATAACCCATAACAACGAGATCGCCCAGCTTGCCGACCGCATTATCCGCATTGAGGACGGCAGGATTTTTGAGTAAGGGGGCGATGACGATGAATGACATTTTATTCGGCAACAACAATAGCGCGGTCATCAAAAAACTGTCAGGCCGCTGCTTCAAGGCCAGCAAAAGCAGGAATATTATCGCGATCATCGCAATCATTCTGACAACCATCCTCTTTACCACCATCTTCACCCTTGGGTCTGGCCTGATGGACACCGTTCACGATCAGAACATCCGCAAGGCTGGTGGTGACGGGCAGGCGGTCTTAAATTATATCAGCGAT
>JAAWGR010000059.1 GCA_022795445.1 Oscillibacter sp.
CCTGTTCATGGTTGCCAGCACGATCCTCCAGCACTCCGACCCGGACAATCCCATTTTTCAGTTCATGGACAAAAAGCGGGCTGAGGGCAAGCACTTTTATGTCTATACCGTGGCTGGTGCTGCCAAGTTCCTGCGCATCTATTACGCCAGGGTAAAGGCGCATTTGATGGCGCTGGATGCAGGGACAAGCACCGCCGCTTAACCGGAAATATTAGTCTTGCTCAGCCGGTTCGCAAAAATTCCTCGCTGACCGGCTTGTCTTGTTATACCCTTTTTGCCCTTACTAAAATCTTTCCGACTTTTTTATTTTGGGGCTTGACATGTATTTGCAGGTTTGCCAAGTAGCGCATAGCTGTTGTTTTCGCCGACCCTCGACAAAAGTTTCTGCAAAAAATCCCTTTCTAGCCGTTCCCTCTTGAAAATAGACAGCGTAATAGTACAATGGAAAATACGGTGTGGTCTACTAAGACTATGGGGTTGAGTGGTTAGGGCACTCTTCATCGGAGCATAGCAGGGGCCGAATCCCGCTATGCTCTGCCGCTATTTATGTTTCCATGTTCATTCTACTCTATCATTAAGGTAAGGAAATTGCAATAGTGTTTTCGGGGAAAGTCTGCAAAGAACAGACTTTCCCGTTTTTTATTGTCATATCCCGGACTTGTTGATTTTTTTAAGTAATATTTTTTGATTCTTGTGGTTTTTGAAAATAACCGCCTATTTTTATATCATTATACGAACAAGTTGAAATTTTGAATTCTTCTTTACTTAATGGAAGTTTTTAGAATATCACCACGCAGAAAAACAGAGGGTGCAAAAATAGCTTTTACAACATTTTTTGAATAAGTTTTATTTGTTTACAATCAGCTAAACGGCACAACCAAATTTGTTGGATTGCATTAAGGGTCAGATACGGCATATCTGATCCCTAAATCGCTTAATTTAATGACATTGCCGGTTATCGGTCAGGTTTTTTTATTAACAGTCCATCATCAGCTATTCAAGGGGTTCACATCGCCCTCTTTGGGAACAATGCATAAGCCCATCAGTTCCCCATCGCCGGTGTTGCCGAAGTTGTGGCGCACACCGCTGGGAATATGCACCCAGGTACCGAATTCCAAAGGCACCCGTTCCTCACCGATGAGGAAATAGCCCTCCCCCTTGATGCAAACGAACCAGTGGGGCCACGCGTGCGTGTGGACGCTGCTCTCGGCCTCCGGCGCCAGGGTAAAGAGGCGCATCACGTAATCATCCCAGAAACGGCCCTCTGGGCCAAAGACGATTTTTTTCGTGGAATTCTCGATAAAGTGCCCCGCGGTCACTACCGGCAGGTCACGGATGTTCCCGGAAAATTCGCTCATAGGGTGTCCCTCCCAATTTTGATCGATTCTTTCAGTTCACCAGCTGGAAGTCGGAGAACACCCAGCGGTCTTCATCGAAGGCGTAGGGGAACGACCAGCACTCCAGCCCGGCAGCCACGCCGTCGGCGTCTAGCAGTTCTACCGTCACATTGACCAAATAAGATGCCTCCCCGGTCTGCTGGACCTGGATCTCGGTCTTCCCTTTGCTTGCATCGCGTTCGCGGCCTTCGCCGGTGATGTACAGCACGCCGTCGATATCCCGGTAATGGACTTCGCCGCCGGATTCCAAAAGCTCGTCCGTCAGTTCCCGGGAGAACACGCACCGCAGGTACGCTCGCAGGCTGGCCATTTCGCTCAGCCCTTCCTTGTCGACCTTGTGGTACAGCACGCCGTCGACTGTCACAGCCTCCCCACTATTGGGCAGGGGAGTGGTCTCAAACCAGCTGTAGACCTTCACGGCCTGGGCATATGCCGCGAGGATTTCCTCCTCCGGCAGGGGACAAACATCCCATTCCACCTGGGAGGCGCTCATACCGTACACAGCGGCCTCCGGCGGAGCACCCGCATCTTTGGCGGCAGATTCTCCGGAGCATCCAGACAGCAGCATCCCCAAACCCAGGAGCAGCAGCATTCCTTTTTGCATCGGTTTTCCCTCCTCCAAAAACGCGGAAGCGTCTGCGGCGCCCCCGCCTGGGCGAACCCGCCCAGGCCCTTGGGCCGGTAAGGAAAACATATCACACTTTTGCGGAAAATTCCATAGGCATTTCGGGTAAAAATGCAATTTGTAACAAAATTGTAACTTTCTACGAAACCGCCGCGAAAATTGGTAAAATTTAGAAGGAAATGCCCAAGGAAGAAAAAAGCCGTCCGGAGACCGGACGGCTTGTAAAAATCAATCACCAAACGCTATTGGGTATTTACGAACTTTCCGCCAACATGGCGATGTGTAAAAGAGACGAGCCTTCTTTCTGCGGAACATACGCCTCCCGCCCAGGGGCAGGACAGCTTTGGCGCGTTGCAGAGCACCAAGGTCAAACGTTTCTATCGTCAACGGGCCGTAACGGCAGGCCCGGAAAGCGTCGCGCAGGAAAAAGAAAAAGCCCTCGCCAAAGAGGCGTGGCTCCGAAATCCATCCTGACGGCTTTTAACGGTCACTGCAAGTCCAGTCTTCATCAAGAAAGATCAGGTCGTCCACATCCTCCGATATCAATGGAAAATATTTTCTCATAATCGTTTTCCTCCTTTCTTTATTCTTACTGTACACTATAACACACATCTTAGGAATTCGCAAGTAAATTTTCAGTGTTTTCCACTGAATTGCCTGCCAGTTTTTTCCGACCATTTTTGTTGGTATTGACGTAGAGACTGTAAATACTTGCCTGCGTTTTCCACACAGTTTTCCCCAATTCCTACGAAACTGCCGCAGATGCTCCGCATGAAGATTCCGCCCGGCGGAACCATTTCTTTGTGCATTTTTTCTCTCGCCATGCAAATACTCCCTGTGTTATAATAAACGGCAAATGACTGAATTGCGCCCTACGGGAGGCTTTTATGACCGCAAGAACGCGAAAACGCCGCCCCTTCCGGGCGGCCCTGCTGCTGCTCCTGTTCGCGCTCCTGGCGGCCGTCTATGTCCGCTGGAGCAACACGGCTTTGCAGACGGCTTATTTTGACCCCGCTTTCGCTGCCCTGCCCCAAGGCTTCGACGGCTGCCGCGCCGTGGTGCTGGGGGACCTCCACACCGCCCTCTTCGGCCCAGAGAACGCAAAATTACTGGATAGGGTGGAAGCGGAGGAACCGGACTATATTTTCCTGGTCGGGGACCTGATCGACGCATTCCACGAAATCCCCCAGAACTACGCCGCCGAAACCGCCAGAGGCCTGGTAACCATCGCGCCCGTGTACTACGTCACCGGGAACCACGAATGGGCCGCAGGGGACGTGCCGGAGCTGAAGAAAACCCTGACCGCGCAAGGCGTCACGGTGCTTTCCAACGAATTCACCCCTTTGGAACGGAACGGCGACGCCATCGTCCTGGCAGGCATCGACGACCCCAACGGCTACGCCGACCAGAAAACCCCAGAAACCGTCGCGGCCGAAGTGTACGCCGCATATAGGGACCCGTTCTGGGTGCTGCTGGCCCATCGGAACGACCATTTCCCGGAACAATACAGCCGGTTAGGGGCCGACCTGGTAGTCTCCGGCCACGGGCACGGCGGGCTGGTCCGCCTGCCCTTCACCGACGGCCTCATTTCTACCGACCACACTTTGTTTCCCTCCTACACGGCAGGGCTTTATGAGAAAAATGGTTCGGTTCTGTTTGTTACCCGTGGGTTAGGCAATTCCGGCTCCACCTTCCGGCTGTTCAACCGTCCTGAAGTTGCCGTTGTCACCCTCCACAGGGGTTAGCTCCTTTGGGCGGCAGGCTTCTGATAACTGCATCCCCAACTGCAAACCGGCATAGAACGAATAGAGCTTTTCCCCAACGGAGCGGTTGCCGCCTATGTAATCTGGCCAGTCTTTCGGGTCTGGAATATTTACCATACTGCTATAATAAAGTTTTTCAACTACTATAGGAATATCATACATTTTGTAAACCCTCCCAATCACACACATTTAAGTATCTTAAATCGTACCACACCATTATAGGTATGTCAAGGGGGATTTATGTCATTTGCAGAGAAAATCCGTATGCTACGAGCAGAGCGGAACATGACACAACCTGTTGTCGCAGCAGAGATGGGCCTCTCCATGCGTGGGTATCAAAATCTGGAGTTAGGTACAGAACCAAGGTATAGTTCCCTTCTGCGCGTTGCAGATTACTATAATGTATCTGTCGATTGGCTGATGGGCCGCACGGAGAAGCGGGAAATCAACCGGTGATAGGAGTACCTATGCATGAGTTTTTAGCCGGACAATTTGATATTGCCGTCGTCGGCGCAGGACACGCGGGAATCGAAGCCGCCCTCGCCGCCGCCCGCCTGGGGCTGGAGACCATCCTTTTCACCATCAACCTGGACGCCGTAGGCAACATGCCCTGCAATCCCGCCATCGGCGGCACAGGCAAAGGCCACCTCGTCCGCGAGCTGGACGCCCTGGGCGGTGAAATGGCGAAAGCCGCCGATGCCTGCTGCATCCAATACCGCCTCCTGAACCGCGGCAAAGGCCCTGCGGTCTGGTCTCTCCGCGCCCAGGCCGACCGAAGACGCTACCAGGGCTACATGAAGGCCGTTTTAGAGCGTCAGGAACACCTGACTGTCCGCCAAGGCGAGGTTGTGGAACTGCGGACGGTAAAAGGAGCCGTTTCTGCTGTCGTGCTGGCGACGGGCGCGGTATTCCAGGCCAAGGCCGTGATCCTGGCTACCGGAACGTACCTCACGGGCCGCACGATTGTCGGCGAATGGGTAGAGGACTCCGGTCCCGACGGGATGCACGCCGCTTCCCGCCTGACGGATTCCCTGTTAAAATTGGGCCTTCCCCTCCGGCGGTTCAAGACCGGCACCCCTCCGCGGGTCAACGCCCGGACGGTGGATTTTGAGGAGATGGAGATGCAGCCGGGCGACGAAATCCCTGTGCCATTCTCTTACAGCACTACCCAGCCGCCCAATAACCAGGCGGTCTGCTGGCTGACGTGGACGACGGAGGAAACGCACCGCGTGGTGCGGGAAAATCTTCACCGTGCACCGATGTACTCCGGGCTGATCGAAGGCGTCGGACCCCGCTACTGCCCGTCGTTCGAGACAAAAATCGTCCGTTTTCCAGATAAGCTCCGTCACCAGCTGTTCGTAGAACCCATGGGGCTGGAAACGGAAGAAGTTTATATACAAGGGTTTTCCTCCTCCATGCCGGAGGATGTGCAAATCCAAATGCTCCACAGCGTCCCGGGCCTGCGCCGCGCCGCCATGACCCGACCCGCCTATGCCATCGAGTATGACTGCATCGACCCCCTTGCCCTTCTGCCGACGCTGGAAACCAAGGCGGTTTCCGGCCTGTACGGCGCGGGACAGTTCAACGGCTCTTCCGGTTATGAGGAAGCGGCTGTGCAGGGGTTTGCCGCCGGTGTCAACGCCGCCCGCAAGCTTCTGGGCAAGCCGGATTTCGTCCTCTCCCGGGCAGAATCGTATATTGGTACGCTGATCGACGACCTTGTAACCAAGGGCACCAACGAGCCTTACCGCATTATGACCTCAAGGAGCGAATACCGCCTCCTGCTCCGACAGGACAACGCCGACTTGCGGCTGACGAAACACGGCTATGAAATCGGCCTCGTATCCAAGGAGCGCCTGCAAGCCGTGGAGAACAAATATGCCGCAGTGGAGCGGGAGATCAAACGCCTCGCCCATACCGGCGCGGCGCCCTCTCCGGAACTGACGGCGTTCCTTATGGAAAAGGGGACGGCAGACGTCCCCGGCGGCTGTCCTCTGGACGCCCTTCTGCGCCGTCCCCAGGTGCATTACAGCGAGCTGGCCCCCTTCGACCCGTCCCGCCCCAGCCTGCCGCCAGACGTGGCCGAGCAGGTGGAAATCAGCGTAAAATATGAAGGCTACATCCGCCGCCAGCAAAAACAGGTGGAGGATTTTCAGAAAATGGCCTCCCACCGCTTGCCGCCGGATCTGGATTATAACGCCATCCAGGGCCTCCGGCTGGAAGCGCGGGAAAAGTTATCCGCCGTCCGCCCGCTGGATTTGGGCCAAGCCTCCCGTATTTCCGGCGTCTCCCCAGCCGATGTTACCGCGCTGATGATCTGGCTATCCAGATGACGGCCCTGCCGTTTGTTTCATTTCCACCCCAATCGTCTATACTTGCAAGAAAGGAAGCTTTTCATGCTCATTGACCTGACCCATGTCGTGAAACCGGGGATGCCTATCTGTCCCGGCGACCCTTCCATCCTGGTCGAACCCGCCGCCACCTTCCCTCATAACGGGTTCCAGACCTCGAAGCTCACACTGTCCTCCCATGCCGGCACGCACATTGACGCTCCTGCCCATATCCTGCGGGAAGGCGCTGGTTTGGAGCATACGCCGATCTCCCAGTTTTACGGCCGCGCTGTAACTCTGGATGTCTCCCAGGTTGGACCGGTAATCACCGCTGAATTCCTCCAGGCCCAGAATGGGATGCTCCGCACGGTGGATTTTGTTTTGTTTTACACTGGCTGGGAAAAGAAGTGGGACACTCCGGAATATTATCAGGACGGCTACCCCGTCCCGGATGAGGCCGCCGCCAAGTATCTGGTATCCTGTGGGCTGAAGGGCGTCGGTACCGACGCGCCCAGCGTGGACGCTATGGGCGACGATGGGCTTCCTGCTCACCGGGTATTCCTGAATGATGGAATGCTGATTGTAGAAAGCCTGTGCCTGAAGAAGGTTGTGGGCCGGAAGGACTTCCTTTTTATCGCCCTGCCGCTGAAATTTGAGAACGCTGACGGCGCGCCGGTGCGGGCCGTGGCGGAGCTGCGGGAATCCCCGGAAAAGGAGATGTCGATTCTGTGAAAATGCTGCTGGCCATCCTGCTGTGCAAGCTGGGCCACGCTATCGGTAAATTGGTAGGCAAGGGAAGTTCTCTCCCTGGGAAGCTGGCGCTGAAGGTCTGCCCGGACATCCTGCGCCGGGTACAGCTCCCGCCGCAGGTCATCGCCGTCACCGGCTCCAACGGCAAGACCTCTACGGTGGAAATGATTGCCGCTATCCTCCGGGCTGGAGGCAAGACGGTTGTATTCAACGAAGAAGGGTCGAACCAGATCGAGGGCGTGACTACGCTGGTGCTGACCCATGCCACCTTAGGCGGCAAGGTCAAGGCGGATGTACTGCTGATCGAGTCAGATGAGCGGTATGCCGCTAAGAGCTTCCGATACTTCCACCCGACGGAGTTCGTCATCACGAACCTGTACCGCGACCAGCTCACCCGAAACGGCCATCCAGAGTGGGTCTACGACGCCCTCCTCCCTGCCATTCACCCGGATACGGAGCTGATTTTGAACGCCGACGATCCGCTTTCCAGCTGTTTTGCAGAGGGACATGAGAAGGTGCAATGGTTTGGATTGGACCGCTGCTCCATTTCCACCGATGCGCCGGCCGGTGTGTACCATGACGGAACATATTGCCCGCTGTGCAAAAGCCCAATGGAGTACGCCTATGCACATTACAACCAGATCGGCGCATACCGCTGCACCCAATGCGGCCACGCCAAGCCGAACACGGACTATACCGCCACGGCCCTGGATCTGGACGCCGGAACCCTTACCATCGACGGCGAGACGGAAATCCAGCTTGCGTTCCGGAGCATCTACAATGTGTATAACATCCTGGCAGCCTACGCTGCCGGACGCCGCGCCGGAATCCCGGCAGAGACCATTGCAGGCGTGATCAACCGCTATGTACTGAAAAACGGGCGAATGCAGACGTTTAAACTGGGAGCGCATCATGGAACCCTCCTGACCAGTAAGCATGAGAACAGCATTGCATACGACACCAATTTGCGTTATGTGGCATCCTCTAAGGAGGATTGTGTGGTTTTGGTGATTGTGGACGCAGTGAGCCGGAAATATTTTACGAGTGAGACGAGCTGGCTTTGGGATATCGATTTTGACCAGCTGAATGTACCGCAGGTGAAAAAAGTCATCCTCTCTGGACGGTATTGCAACGATTTGGCGGAACGGTTTTCTTTCACCGCTTTGCCGGAATGGGCGGTACAGCCGGACATTGCCGCCGCCGCGGAAGCACTGCGGAGCAGCGGAAGCGAACATGTTTATGTGGTGACCTGCTTCTCCGACCGGGATAAGCTGCTGGCCCATGTGGAAAAGGAGGCATAACATGGAGGTACAGATTGTCCACTTCTACCCGGATTTGATGAACCTCTATGGAAGCTATGCCAATGTGCTGACACTGAAACGCTATTTGGAACAGCTGGGATGCAGCGTGACCACAAAGGCTGTCATTCCCGGCGGGGAGACCAGATTTGCGCAGGGTGATTTCTTCTATATGGGCGCTGGGACGGAGCGGAGCGCAAAAGCTGTTATGACGGATTTTGCGCGGTTTCGCGAGGAGCTGAAGGCCGCTGCTAATGATGGCGCCGCCATGCTCTTTGCCGGGACGGCTATGGAGCTGCTGGGCAAAAGCGTTCAGGAGGCGGACGGCACATCGTACCCCGCCGCCGGGCTGGCAGACTTTACGACCGAACACCGGAAGACCCGCATTGTTGGAGATGTATATGGCTATACAGAGCTGTTCCCAGAGGCTGTAGTCGGCTTTATGAACAAGTGCGGCATTACCACTGGCATAGGGACGCCGCTGCTGTCCAAGGTGGCCATGGGCCACGGGAACGAGGCGCCGCACAGTCCGGAAGGATTTCACTGGAAAAACGTATTTGCGTCGGAGCTGACAGGGCCGCTGCTGGTGAAAAATCCGCGGATGCTGGAAACGGTCGCGGCGGCGATATATGCCCGGCGGGGAGAGACGCTGCCATTGGACCGGCCTTCTGATCCTTGGGCGGAAGCAGGCTATACGGTAACTGAGGAACAGCTGCGGAAACAGATTTGAGCATTTTTCACAAAAATGTCGAAAGGCGGGGAAAATCCCCGCCTTTCCCTGTTTTTTATCGCCGTTTTGTGCAAGGATTCCCATTGCTGCCAGCATTTGAGGGTTGCTTCCTCACACTGGTTTTATGTATGATTTATACAAGAATCAGAAAGGAGAATTGCATGAAACGTAACATTCTATGCGGCTTACTGGCGGCAGCGGCACTGGTACTCCCAGCAAAAGCGGCGCGGCCAATCCCGGTACAAGTAGACGGCCAAGAGCTGAATACCACTGCCTATTTGGAACAAGGCGTGACCTATGTGCCGCTGCGGGATCTGCTGGACAATCTGGGCGGCTGGGAAGTCTGGTGGGATTCTCAGACGAAAACGGCAGCCGCGGTCTCGGAAGAGACACGGCTGTCGGCGGACCCAGACGCGAACACGATCACGGTAAACGGCGACGTCTACAAGGCTCTGGTAGCTGTTGTAAACGGACGGACGTACCTGCCCTTGCGCCAGGCAATCGAGGCGTTAGGCGGCTACGCGCAGTGGGACCCTTGGATGGGCGGCGCGGCAGCGACTACCGCCGGAGCCGACTATGACGCAGTGGACTTCTACTGGCTGGCGCGAATCATCAGCGCAGAGAGCGGCGGCGAACCCCTGGAGGGGCAAATTGCAGTCGGTAATGTAGTGCTGAACCGTGTAGAAAGCGAAGACTTCCCCAACAGCATCCCGGAAGTTATTTTCGACTGCGTAGACGCAGTGCAATTCGAGCCTGTGGAAAACGGCAGCATTTACCGGATTCCCTCCACGCTTTCCGTCGAGGCGGCACGGCGCGTGCTGGACGGCGAAAACACGGTCGGCAAGGCTATGTTTTTCTATGCGCCCGCGTTGTCGGAAGGTATCTGGATCAACGACAACCGGGAGTATCAGCAGACCATCGGATGCCACCGTTTCTACGTCTAAAAACGTATTTCATAAAAGCACCCTTTTCGCCCTTTTCTTTCCCGGAAGAAAAGGGCGGCGTTCTTTTGGTCCTTTTCTTTCTAAGATAGAAAAGAATCCCCTGTAATCTTGGTAGTTATTGGGATTGACTTTTTTATCCAGCAGGGATAATATAGGTATATTCTGGAATCTTTTGATTGAAAGGGGTGCCGACATGCTATTTTCCAGCCGACCACGGACCCGATATGGGAAAGCTCCGGTCCATGAAGTAATCTGCCAGCTGCGCTTTCCTACCATTTTAGCCATCAGCGATGGCGACCCGTTTGCATTTCAGGAGACCATTCGGGACGAGTTCCCACAGTACGCCCGGCGGCAGGACGTACCAAACACGTCCAACGAGTCACGCCAGCCGGTCGCAAACCACCACTTCCTTTCCGAAGACGGGCGGTGGCGGCTGAACCTCACCCAAGACTTCATTGCCCTTTCGACGCTGACTTATCCTGGATGGGAAGCCTTTGCAGGGCGGCTGGACCGGCCCCTTGCCGCTTTTATTGAGCGGTACCGGCCTGGGAACTTCCTGCGTGTGGGGCTGCGGTACGTCAACCTCTTTTCCCGGATGCAGCTAGGGCTGGAGAATGTGCCTTGGACAGAGCTGATTGCGCCTGCGTACACTGCACTGCTGCGGGAACCGGACGTCGCAAAAGACCGCCTGCTCTCCTGCGGCTGCGATTTAGCGGTGCGGCTGGATTCCAGCTGCCAGGCCCGCATCCATACCGGTTTGGGACAGGTAAAAGCCCGGGGACCGGAGAACAACCAGGACACCGAACAGAAATTTATCTTGGACATTGATCTGTCCATGAATGGCAGTGTATCCGGCTCTTTGGCGGCAGGAGCGCTGGAAACGGTCCATGCCCATGCCGCCCGCATCTTCGAGGGCGTTGTGACCAACCGTATGCGGGAGGCTATGGAGCCGCTGTGACGTGAAAACGTTCCGATTTATACGTTTCTTGTGAAAATGGACCCGCTTTTTGTATAATCTGCCGGAAACGGCAGATTTTACTTTTATTATTTTAGTAATTTTCTTTCTTGTGTAAAAACCTCCCTTTCCGATATGCTATAAATTAAGGAAACCATTGAGGCTGCTGCAATCTGACCAACGGCACAGCACTCGATGAAACTATTAAAAGAGAGGCAAGCAGTATGATCCAAAGTGAATATCTACAGCGCGTGTACAGCCAGGTCGTTACGCGGGACCCCGACCAGCGGGAGTTCCATCAAGCCGTGTTTGAGGTTCTGGAAAGCCTGGAACCCATTGTTGCCCAGCATCCCGAGTATGAGAAACGCGGCATTATCGAGACCTTTGTGGAACCAGAGCGAATGATCTGTTTCCGGGTGCCTTGGGCGGACGACCAAGGGCAAATCCACGTCAACCGCGGCTACCGAATCCAGTTCAGCTCTACCATTGGGCCCTATAAGGGCGGCCTGCGGTTCCATCCCACCGTAAACCTGTCGATCCTGAAGTTCCTGGGCTTTGAGCAGATTTTGAAGAACAGCCTCACGGACCTGCCTATGGGCGGCGCCAAGGGCGGCGCGGATTTCGATCCCAAGGGTAAGAGCGATGAGGAAGTTATGCGCTTCTGCCAGAGCTTCATGACCGAACTGAACCGCCACATCGGCCAGTTCGTCGACGTCCCCGCCGGCGATATCGGCGTAGGCGCACGGGAAATCGGCTACCTCTTTGGACAATACCGCCGGGTACGCGGCAGCTTCGACGCAGGCGTCCTCACCGGCAAGGGCCTATCCTTCGGCGGCTCCCTGGCCCGGACGGAGGCCACTGGCTATGGCCTGTGCTACCTGACCGAAGAAATGCTCAAGGTGCTCCGGAACGACAGCTTCGCAGGCAAGACGGTCGTCATCTCCGGCTCCGGCAACGTGGCCATTTTCGCTACCGAAAAGGCTGCCCAGCTGGGCGCAAAAGTTGTGGCCCTCAGCGACTCTAACGGTTATATCCATGACCCTGACGGCATCAAGCTGGATGTCGTGAAGGACATCAAACTCAACCGCCGCGGCCGTATCAAGGAGTATGTCGAGGAAGTACCCGGCAGTACCTATATGGAAGGCTTCCGCGGCATTTGGAACATTCCCTGTGACATCGCGCTCCCCTGTGCAACGCAGAACGAGATCGACGGCGATATTGCAAAAACCATCGTGAAGAACGGCGCAATTGCCGTTGCGGAAGGCGCCAATATGCCCTGCCGTCCCGAGGCCATCCACGAATTCCAGTCTGCCGGCCTGCTCTTTGCCCCCGCTAAGGCCGCAAACGCCGGCGGCGTCGCTACCAGCGGCCTGGAAATGAGCCAGAACAGCGTTCGTTACACTTGGAGCTTTGATGAAGTCGACAGCAAGCTCCAGACCATTATGGTCAACATCTTCCACAACATCTACGACGCCTCTAAGGAATTCAACGTACCTGGAGACCTGGTGGCGGGCGCGAACATCGCGGGCTTTAAGAAAGTCGCGGACGTTATGTTAGCGCAGGGCGTAATCTGAGACGACACAACGCAAAAAAGAAGCCATGGGCCGCCCTCTGTAAGGAAGGCGGCCCATGGCGTTTCGGTACAGTAAAAATATGTTGCAGCAAAAATGGCCCTCTTCTTGAGGCGGTTTTACAGATTGATCTGTTCCTATCAAAATGTTACAATGCACCGTAAAAGATTACGAGAAAATATAGGAGGGCGCTATGGCAAATATTCTGATTGTCGAAGACGAAACGGCCATGCAAGGCATTATCGCGGAATATATGCGGAAAGGCGGTCATACCTGCTTGACTGCTGACGATGGTATTGATGCTCTGATGATCTTGAAAAAAAGCCCTATGGATTTGATGATCCTGGATGTGATGATGCCGCACCTGGATGGCTTCTCCGTTTGCAAGATGGCACGGGAAATGAGCAACATGCCGATTATTATGCTGACTGCCAGGGGCGAGGAGGCGGACAAGCTGAAAGGTTATGACTACGGGGCAGACGATTATATGACCAAACCTTTCAGCCCCAAGGTGCTTTTAGCGAAAGCAAACGCCCTCCTGCGCCGTTCCAGTGCAGCCGCAATTGAGACGGTCAACGCCGGGCAAATTATGCTGCAGCCTGTGTCCCACAAAGTCTATATTCGTGGGCAGGAAATTACCCTGACCCATAAAGAGTACGAATTGCTCCATTTTCTCATGGCAAACCCTGGGCAGATATTCAGCCGGGAACAGCTTCTTAATCGCGTTTGGGGCTATGATTTTGAGGGTACAACCCGTACCGTAGATACCCACATCAAAACTCTGCGGCAAAAGCTCGACGGCGAGGGAAAGCATATCGTTACGCTGATCCGCTCTGGTTACAAATTTGAGGTGGCAACATGAAAGATGCTTTTTCGCTCCGAACCGTCCGGAAAAAGATTCTGATGTTATCCAAACTAGCGGGATTAGCGTTGGTTTTTTCCTATATCCTCTCCACTAGCCTGCCCACCAGTCAAAATACGTCCTATTTACTCTGGTTTTTGTTTGTACTTCTGCTGGTGCTGCTGATCGATCATTTTATGAGCCGTTTTATCACAAAACCGGTTATGGAACTAAACGCCGCGGCAAAGCGGATGGCACAGCTGGACTTCTCGGCCCCTTGTGCGGTTTTCTCCACAGACGAATTTGGAGAGCTGTCCAACAGCCTAAACACCATGTCGGTGAACCTCCAGCAAGCTCTTATCCGTCTGGAAAATTCTCTGGCTGAGCGTAAGGAACTTGTGGACAGCCTATCACATGAAATGAAAACTCCGCTGGGCATCATCCGCGCCTATGCGGAGGGCTTGCAAGACGAGACGGATGAGGAAAAGAAACAGATCTATGCACAGGTTATCATTTCCGAGACAGAACGCATGAATGATCTGATCGTAACCCTGTTGGATTTGTCGGCGCTGCAAACGGGAGCATCCCAACTTACGATGAGCCGCTTTGACTTTGTGGAACTGGTGGAGACTGTGGCTGGGCGGCTTCTGACAGACGCTCCTGACGCGGATTTTGAGCTGCAATATGAACTGCCGGAACGAAAAGTCTATGTGCAGACAGACAAGCGGCGTATGGAACAAGTCTTGGGCAATCTAATTGTCAACGCCAAGAAAAATGTGTGCTCTGGCGGTATCCTGCGGTTGGAACTGATCGAGAATAGAGGGGTATTATATTTCTCCATCTTCAATCAGGGCAGGCCCATTCCAGAGGACGAACTGCCGAAAATCTGGATGAAATTCTACCGGGACAGCGGCGCGGATTATAGCGGCTCTGGACTGGGACTATCTATTGTAGCGCAAATCCTGTCCATGCAAAACCTATCCTATGGGGTGGAAAACCGGACGAATGGGGTTCGGTTTTATTTCTCCGTCCCTATTACGGGATAATTTCGCAGGGATTTTATACCAAATGTATATTGCTGTGCCGATTTTGTGCGCTCTGCAATTTGTTCCCTTGTGCTGTTCTGACGGTTTATAAATACCGAAGGGAGACACTTCACGAGGAAGTTGTCTCCCTTTTTGGCATCAGGTAATCGGAAATTCTACGACACCAGCCGCACCCGCGGCAATGGCGTAACGCGGGAACGTGACAACCGGCACGCCGTCTTCCCGGATATAGAACGTGGTGGTATCATCGACGGTCGTGAACCCGCCTTGATCCGGCGGGAAGAAGAAGGAGTCATCGTCGTCTGCACTAGCGTCAATCTGTTCCTGGATCGCATCATTGCAGATCTGCACCCAGTTTTCCCCAAGAACATCCTGTAAGGTCATGTTCCTCCCCTCAGCAAAATCGAGGTTGAAATAGTAGATTTCTTCCATGGAGACAATCCAGCCCTCCGAAAGGGTTACTACAAAAGAAACCTGTGTATCTGTCTGCCGCTTGACCTCATAACCGACGAAAACGTCCATCTCACGGTCTCCCCACTCCTCTTCGGTGCCGCCGGTGGAGAAAAAGGCATCCTGATATTCGGCCCAGTCCTGCTTGGCATGTTCCATGAGAAAGTCTACCCGTTCCTGAATGGCGGCATTGACCGTCTTGGCAAGGTCCCCATTTGCTTCCAGACGGGGGACGGAGACTGCGTAATTGATGCTTCCGTCCTTCACATCAAAATCGATAAAGGTCATTATCTGGAACAGCCCCCCCAGAACAGGGATGTCCACCGCCGCATAAGCCAGCTTCGGGACTAGGTTCAAACCTGCCAGCATAAGGAGGAGGAAGCAAGCCGCACAGGCGGCAAATCGACGCTGAAAACGCCGTTTCCGGCCCCGGAGCTTCCCCTCCCGGATGCCGGCCTGTACCCGTTCGGCCAATTCGGGCGGCAAAGGCGTATTTTCATATTCCCAACGGGCTTGGTCAAATTCTCTCATTCCAGAGCTCCTTCCATTGAAATCCGCAGCTTTTTCAGCGCCGCATACAGCCTGCTTTTTACCGTGCTAAGGTTTTCTCCCGTTATGGCGCTGATTTCCTTCAAAGACAGTTCTTCATAGAACCGCAGTCGTATCACGGTTCCCATCACTTCCGGCAGCGCGTCAATCTGACGCGCCAAGGTGTCATCTGGAAAGGGATCCTCATAGCCCACCGTTTCCTCCGTTTCCGGAAACGGCACCGTCTTTGCCCTAAGCCGCAGGATGTCCATACAGGTGTTTACCAGCATCCGGTAAAACCAGGCCCGCACCGCATTGGGATCCCGCAGTGTATCCTGCCGCTCCAGCGCTTTGCATACGGCAGTCTGCACTGCATCCAGTGCCTCGTCCCGGTCCTTGAGATAACTGTAGGCTAACCGGTAAAATCGGCCCTGTTCTTCCACCAGATAGGCGGTCAGAACCTCCTCCTGCATGTATCCATCCCCTTCCTAGAAGCAGCTTCTATATAAAAGACGCACATCTATTGAAAAAAGTTTGGACTGCCGGACAAAAACCGACAGCCCGCTTCTTATTCAGAACAGGTCCCCCTCTGCATGGTCACGCAAGGCAAGGGTCTGGAAAATTTCCGCCTCCAGCAGTTCATAGGCCTTCGGCCCCCTGGAACGCCGCAGGCGTCCTCCCAGGCGTTCACTGTTTTCAAAAAGGTGGATCAGGTAGAACCAAACCTCCTTCATCCGCTGGGCTGCTGGGTGGGCTTGTCCGTAGAAGGTCTGATATCCCTCATAAAGTGCGGCAGTAAAGGCTTGGAGCTCTTCTCGGGAAGCCGCCGCTCCGCCACGCAGCTTGCGTGGAAGCGCTGGGTCCGCGATGGCCCCGCGGCCAATCATAACAGCATCCAGCTTTGGGAACCGTGCCGCCAGCGTCTGCACATCTTCCACGGTTTGCAGGTCGCCATTGTAGCAAAGCGGGTTTCGGCTGGCTTCTGCCGCCAGGGTGAACTGGTCCATGTGGATGGCTCCGCGGTATTTCTCCGCCCGGATACGGGGATGGACCGTCAGGCATACAATTGGATACCGGTTAAAGATTTCCAGCAGCTGTGGGAACTCCTCCGCTTCTTGATACCCCAGCCGAGTTTTGACAGATACCGGAAGGACCGTCTTGGAAAATACCTCATCAAAAAAACATTCCAGGTCGTCCGGGTGCGCCAAAAAGCCGGAACCCTTGCCTTTTGCCGTTACTGTCCCGGAGGGACAGCCCAGGTTCAGGTTGACCTCTGTGAACCCCAAATCCGCCAAATGTTCCACGGCCCAGAGGAAATCCGCCGCCCGGCAGGTCATCACCTGGGGTACCAAAGTCAGCCCCATGCTGCTGGTCAGCTCCCGTCGGTCCCGCTCCGTCAGGATATGCTGGTCAGTGGGAGAGAAAAACGGGATGAAGTACCGGTCAACGCCTCCAAAAAAGCGGTGCCAGACCTGCCGGAACACCGCCTTTGTAATACCGTCCAGCGGCGCAAAGTCGACCCTCATCCCAGTTTTGCGTCCCATTCTGCCGGACGGAACCCTGTCAGGACAAACCCATCCCCTACCAGGATCGGACGCTTCACCAACATCCCATCGGTTGCCAGAAGCTGCAATTGTTCCTCCTCGCTCATGTTTGGCAGCTTGTCCTTCAGTCCCAGGGCCTTGTATTGCAGCCCGCTGGTGTTGAAGAATTTTTTCAGCGGCATTCCACTCGTCTCCCACCAGCTCCGCAGCTCCTCGGCGCTGGGGTTTTCCGTTTTGATGTCCCGGGCTTCGAAAGCAACGCCTTTCTCGATTAAATACGCCTTAGCCTTTTGGCAGGTAGTGCATTTGGGATAGTGTAAAAACAGCATTTGTAAAAGCCTCCTTCTCAAGAAAACAGGTCCAGCTGGCAGCCTGCCTGTTGATCTTCAAATTCCATCAGCCATGCCAATGCAGCATCACCTCCGCAGACAATTCCGTGGGTCCGGCAGGCCCGCTGTAAGATTGCCCGCAGCTGCGGCGCGTTTGGGCTGAGGTTTTCGTAACGGTTCCCATACTTGCGGATATACTGGGATTTCATGCCATGGAAATGGCGGTCCAGCTGTTCGTAGAAATACTGCCGGTTTCCGTCCCGGAGTGTCACGCCCATGCCGAAGTTGACGATAACTTCCACCCCGGCAGCATAGCAGTAATCCAGAAGCCCCCGAAGATTTTCCGGCGTGTCCGTCAGGAACGGCAGCACCGGCGCCAGCCAGATACCGGTATGGATACCAGCTTTATGCATCGTTTCCAACATCTCGAAGCGGCGGCGGGTCGTGCAGACATTGGGTTCCAGGATTTTGCAGAGGTCCTCGTCAAGGGCGGTGAACGTTGTACAGACAACGGCCTTGCTTTGTTCGTTGATGTGCCGGAGCAGATCGATGTCCCGGAGGATCAAATCGGATTTTGTCAAAATGGAGACACCAAAGCCATAACGGTCAATGATCTTCAAACACTGCCGGGTCAATTGCAGACGCTCCTCGAATGGCAAGTATGGGTCTGACATCGAACCTGTGCCGATCATACAGCGTTTCCGCTTGCGGCGCAAGGCATCCTCCAGAAGTGCAGGGGCGTTGCGCTTGACGGCGACGTCTTCAAACGGGTGGCCCATCTGGTAGCAGGTACTGCGGGAATCACAGTAGATGCATCCATGGGTACAGCCCCGGTAGAGGTTCATGCCGTTGCGGGCGGAGAGGATGGATTTTGCTTCCATTTCATGCATTTGAATACGCCCCCTGACAGGACTGAGTATAACAAAAATCCTGGGAAAGGGCAAGCAAAAACCTCCGTTTCCAACGTTGGAAAC
>JAAWGR010000060.1 GCA_022795445.1 Oscillibacter sp.
CCCCGTTTTTCTCCGTCTTTATCAGTCCTTAAAATTCAGCAATCCCTTGAAATTCAAGGGTCGCAACGGATTGAAAATTGAACACTTTCATGGTACAATGAAAAAAACCTGTTTGAGCTGCAAGAAAAAGAAAGGAGGCTCTGCTATGCGTGAGGAAAAAGTCCATCCTCTAAAAACGGCCAAATATTTATTTCTGGGGATTGTTTTATGTGTGATCGTGGGCGCTGTATGCTTCTTTGGCGGACGCTATATCGCAAACCATCCCGCAGAACCGGAAATCTCCACCGTTGTGCTGGAAAGCCGCCTGTCTGAAATCAGCGAAATTGCCGTCGTTGCCTACCACTACACCAATATGGCCCAGTTCGAGAACAGCGGGCAGTTTTCCGGTATCACCATCCCCTTTACCACCAAACGCTTTATCCTTACATATGACGGCACCATCAAGGCTGGGGTCGACTTGACCAAAACCGATGTGCAGGTGTCTGGTACGGCCGTCCGCGTTACCCTGCCGAAAGCCGAAATCCTTTCCCATGAGATGGACGCGGACAGCGTAGAAATTTTCGATGAAAAAACCAGTATCTTCAACCCCTTCCATGTCGACGACTTTACCGCTTTCCAGGCGGAGCAAAAGGCCGTTATGGAAGAAAAAGCCGTGGCGCAAGGCCTTCTGGACGAGGCGCAGGAAAAAGCTTCTGAACAGGTCCGCCTGCTGCTCAGTGCCTTCCTTCCGGAGGAAGCCAGTTTGACTGTGACGTAAAAGATGCCCAGTTTTTTGGGAAAGTTTTTTCCAGGATTTGAACGGTTTTTGAATTTTTGTCATTTTTGTTACTTTTTTTGCCCGCCTGGCTTTACAAGGCGGGCAAAATTCTTTATAATGTGACAATCCCTTTTTACTTCACATCCGGAGGTTTCCATGAATGATTTTCTCAAGCGCCTCTCAGCGCTGGCGCTGGTTTTGTCCCTTCTCCTCCTCACCGGCTGCACCAAGACCGGCGACGGAATTTCCTTGTCTGTCTGCGTAGGCGCAGAGCCCGATTCCCTGGACCCGATCTATGCCGAAGAGCCCGGTGACCAAAGCATCCTCTGCCACCTGTACGAAAACCTGATGCGCATTGCGCCGGACGCCTCCGGACAGACCGCCGTAGTCAACGGCATGGCGAAAAGCGTGGACATGGAGGAGGAAACCATCGAGGGCGGCGTGTCCGTCACATACACGTTCCGCCTCCGCAGCGCCCGCTGGTCCGACGGCCAAGCAGTGAAAGCGTCCGATTTCGTTTACGCCTGGCAGCGTTTGGCGGACCCAGACAGCAATTCCCCTTATGCAACGCTGCTGTCCTCCGTCAGCGGCTTCACGGAGGCCCGGGCCTCCGGCGACATGAGCCTTTTACAGGTCAGCGCGAAAAATGACAGTACTTTTGTCGTCGTCCTGAATGGACGGCATGATTGGTTCTTGAAAGAGGTCTGCACATCTCCTGCAACCATGCCCCTGCGGCAGGATGTTGTGCAAAGACTCAAGACGGCAGCCAGTGACGGCTCCTGGTGGGGCGATCCAACCGCCTTAGTGACCAATGGGCCTTATGCGGCGGCGGAGTACGGCGACACCCTGCTCTTAGTGCAAAACAGCCGCTATTACGGCGACCAGAGCGGGCCGCAGGAGATCCGGTTCTATTTTGCCGGCGCGCCAGAGGAGGCGCAGAACTTGTATGCGGACAAAACGGTGGACGCCGTATGGCCGTCGGCTGAAGATGACGGGACTTGGGCACCGATGCTGGAAACCCATGCCGCCGTTTTCAACTGCGCGGAGGGACCGTTTGCCGATGTCTCCCTGCGTCGGGCGCTGTCCCTGGCTGTCGGCCGGAATGCCTTGGCGGAGGCCGCGGGCGCATCGGCAAAGCCTGCGGAGGGTCTTGTCCCCTCTGGCGTGCCGGAGAGCGCCGACGGCGATTTCCGCACGGTAGGAGGGCCGCTGCTGGATCATGATTTTGAGCTTTACGAAGAAGCCTGTGCCCAGGCGAAAGCCCTCCTGCAGGAAGCCGGCTACGACAGCGGCGCAGACCTGGGCGAGCTGGAATACCTTTGCATGGAGGATGAGGAATCGATTGCTGTGGCAGACGTCCTCTGCCGGCAGTGGCAGGAGGTTCTGGAAATCCAAATAACCCCGAAGGCCCTGCCGGAGCGGGAACTGATGACCGCGCTGCGGAACGGTGAGTATACTTTGGCGGGCTTACGGCTGACGGCATCTGTTAACGACGCGGAGTGCTTCCTTTCTGACTGGGTTTCGGGGAGCTATAACAACGTTGCCGCATACCAAAGCACGGCCTATGACACCTTGATGAGTGTGGTTGCCAGCGCTTGGGATGGCACTGCGCGCATGGGCTGCCTCCACGATGCGGAGGAGCTGCTGCTGATGGATTATGTTCTTGCGCCCCTCTACGACTGCGGCACAACTTGGGCGGTACGGGATACGTTAACTGGCGCGATCCGCGATCCGCGGGGCTGGTTTGCGTTCTATAATGTCTATACCCGGAGCGCATGATGTGTATAAAAACAGGAGGCGTCCCTATTAGGGGCGTCTCCTGCTTTTTGCCGTTTAGTCCTTTGCCCAGCCATAAGCGCATTGCAGCGCTTTGTTCCAGCCTTTGATCCGCGCTTCCCGTTCCTCCGCGGAAATGGACGGGCGGAAGCTGCGGTCAATCGCCCAATTCTGCACAATATCCTCCTGGTTTTTCCAGTAGCCTGCCGCAAGGCCCGCCAGATACGCCGCGCCCATGGCGGTGGTTTCTACGCACAGGGGACGGTCCACCGGCGCGCCGATGAGGTCGGCCTGAATCTGCATCAGCAGATGGTTGGCGCTGGCCCCGCCGTCCACCTTCAAAGACGCCAGCGGTGCGCCGGAATCTGCCCGCATGGCGTGGAGAACATCGTTCACCTGATAGCAGATGGACTCCAGCGTTGCGCGGATAATATGGTATTTGTTCACGCCCCGGGTCAGGCCCACGATGGTTCCCCGGGCATACTGATCCCAGTGGGGCGCACCCAGGCCGGTAAAAGCTGGAACGATATAGCAGCCATTAGAATCCGGCACCTTCCGGGCCATATACTCCGAATCCGAGGAGGAATCGATCAGCCGCAGGCCGTCCCGCAGCCACTGGATGGCCGCTCCGGCGACGAAGATGGAACCTTCCAAGGCATAGGTGATTTTCCCGTCCAGGCCCCAGGCGATCGTCGTTACCAGGCCGTTTTGGGAAAAGACCGGCTTGTCCCCCATATTCATCAATAAGAAACAGCCGGTGCCATAGGTGCTTTTCGTCTCACCGGGACGAAAGCAGGTCTGTCCAAACAGCGCTGCCTGCTGGTCGCCCGCCGCACCGCCGATGGGGATACGTCCGCCGAAGAACTGCGGGTCAGCGCTGCCGTAGATGCAGCTGGAGGGTTTGACTTCCGGCAGCATGGAACGCGGAACGTCCAGCTCCGCTAAAATCGCATCGTCCCAATCTAAGGTGTTGATGTTGAACAGCATGGTCCGGGAGGCGTTGGAATAATCCGTCACATGGATACGGCCCTTCGTCAGCTTCCAAATCAGCCAGGTTTCCACAGTGCCGAACAGGAGGCTGCCCGCTTTCGCCCGGGTCCGGGCGCCGTCTACATGGTCGAGGATTCACTTGATTTTCGTGCCGGAAAAATAGGCCTCCAGCACTAGTCCGGTCTTCTGCCGGTAGGCTTCCGTCAGCCCTTTGGACTTGAGGCTGTCGCAATATTCGCTGGTACGGCGGCACTGCCAGACAATGGCCGGGTATACCGGTTCGCCGGTCTCCCGGTCCCAAACGATGGTAGTTTCCCGTTGGTTCGTGATGCCGATTGCGGCGATTTCCGACGCGGTGATCCCCAGGTTTGTCATCGCCGCTCGGGCAACCTCCAGCTGGGTCGCCCAAATTTCCTCCGGGTTATGCTCTGCCCAGCCGGGCTTTGGAAAGTGCTGCGTAAATTCTTTCTGCGCCGCGCTGCACATCTCGCCCCGCTCGTTGAACAGGATGCAGCGGTTGCTGGTCGTCCCTGCGTCCAGCGCCATAATGTACTTTCCCATATAAGCTCCTTGTGTTAGATTCCCGGTTTTGGAACAGTGGGGCCTAGTCCCACCAGCAGCTGTAAACCGAACAACCATTCATGAAAAGATTTGCGACCGGGATGAGGCCGCCATTTCCAGCGATTATGTAACTCTGTTGTATGAAACCGGCCGCTTCTCGAATATCCGAGGGAAAAACGTCTTCTGGTTCCATAAAAATTTGTGTGATAACAGGAAGTGATAATTTGCTGAACAAAATCAAAGTATCTGCATAAATAAACTGCCCGTTGTCATCCTCTTCCAATCCGTAAACTTCCACAAAAACTTTTGCGGTTTCGTCTCTTTCAAGCAGGTTTTCAATCAAGGCAATATACTTTCGTTTTCCTTCCTGATTTTCGCACGAGAAATCCGTAAAAGGATCGGTTGGGTCTAAGAAATCTTTATAAGAGAACCAGTATTTCCGATTTCCGCAGGTCCGATTCTCATCCTTGAATTTCAGGTTTGCTAAAATGGTTTCTTTTTGTTGGTATAACATCGTGGTTTTTCGATCAAATCCCAGACGTATTTGCCGTTTGCCTTTGGTCAGGGCAGGATGCCGGTTTTGTCGGCTTCCGGATTTGGGGCGCTGTCCAATACGAGCCCCTGTTTCAGCGCTTCCAAGCGGGCCTCCTCAGCGGCCTCGCTGAGATGTTCCTTCTCTTCCTTGATTTCCCAATGGATGATAAGGGTCATTGCCGCCCGCAGCAGCATGATCGCGCCCAGAGTGACCAGTTCCTCCCACTCCCGGACGATCACCGTCCGCAGCACCTCGCCGCCCATTTTGAACGCCAGCGCCAAGGAGATGCCTTCCGCCAGATTCAGCCGGACATGGGGCGATTTTTTCAGCCAGTCGATGATGCTCTTGACCGCGGTTGTCAGCAGCACCACTACGCCTGCGCATTCCAGCAGAAGGATGCCATACTGAACCACCAGCTGGAAAATTTCTTCTAAATGATGTAATAATGTCATGTTGGAGGCCCCCTTCAATTCCTTTCCCTTACTGTACCATAAAAAAACCGTTAAGAAAAGCTTTTTCTTCTGGTTTCTTGCGTTCTCCAGGCCTTCCAAAACATGCGCGCTGCGGATACAAGACCCGGTTTGCCCTATGCGTCTTCGTCTCCGGCCTTGAAATTGTAGATGGGGCGGATGATCTTGTCTACGGTGGCTGTGGGGCCGATGTTGTCCAGGATGTCCTCCATTCCCTTGTAAGCCATGGGGCACTCATCCAGGGTGGATTTGCTGACGGAGGTGGTGTAAATGTCCGCCATTTGCTTTTTGAACTCCGACACCGTAAACGACTGCTTTGCCTGGGCCCGGCTCATCAGCCGCCCGGCCCCGTGGGGGGCGGAAAAATTCCAGTCCTCGTTGCCCTTGCCGGTGCAGAGGAGGCTGCCGTCCCGCATGTTGATGGGGATAAGCAGTTTTTCTCCCACCTTCGCGGAAACGGAACCTTTGCGGAGGATCATAGCGTCTGTGTCAATGTAATTGTGGATGGTGGTAAACTGTTCCTCAGCGTGGAGCTTCATGCCTTTCAGGATTTCATTCATCATGGCCTTGCGGTTCAGCATCGCATAGCGTTGGACAATTTTCATGTCATGGATATATTGATCAAACAGCGCCCCGGAGACGTAGGCCAAAGGACGGGGGATGTTCGTCAGCTTCTGGTTCTTGAAACGCTTCAGCTCCTTCTGAATCTCCTTCTGCCGGCCCTGCGCCTTCATCTCCGCTATTACCTGTGCAATGGAGGCGTCGTCGGTATGGTTCAGTGTCTTATATCCTTCTTCTTGGTAATAGTTGGCGACCTCCAGCCCTAAGCGGCGGCTTCCGGAGTGGACGATGACGTACAAAGAGCCCTCGTCATCCCGGTCGACTTCAATGAAGTGGTTGCCGCCGCCCAGGGTGCCAATGCTCTTTTCCGCCCGCAGGAGGTCCACATGCTTCGCGCAGCAAAGCGCCTCTAAGTTGATTTGTTCCAAATACCGATGGGGATTTTGGCGGATTTCAAAGCCGGAGGGGATTTTTTCATAAATCAGCTTGTCCAGCTTTTGCAGTTCCATATGGTCCTCCCGCACCCGCACCGTCTCCATCCCGCAGCCAATATCGACCCCCACCAGATTCGGGACAACCTTGTCTGTGATGGTCATTGTCGTACCGATGGTGCAGCCCGCCCCGGCGTGGATGTCCGGCATCAGGCGGATACGGCTCCCGGCGGTGAATTCTTGATTGCACAGCTCAATGACCTGCGCGATGGATGCCTGATCCACCACGTCTGTAAAGATTTTTGCTTGGTTGTACTTTCCAGATACTTCTAACATATTGCTTCCTTTCCCACGCAGATACGGAATATGGTTCTTTCCAGTTTACTCCATTTGGACAGAGATTACAACCACCCATTTTGCGATGGGCGTAACCAAATGCAAAGGCCGTCCTCCCGGACGGCCCTTGCTCGTTTATTTCCCCAGATACGAAGGATCAAACCCATATGGAAGCAGTTCCTTCAGCGGCAACGCCAGTTCATCGCCCTTCTTGTTCAGGCAGATGACCTCGATCTCCGGCGCAAATTCCATCAGCACCTGCCGGCAAACGCCGCACGGCACACAGTAATTCTCGCTCTCTCCTGCCACGGCAATCCGCACAAAGTCCGTATGTCCCTCGCTCACGGCCTTGCCGACGGCGACGCGCTCCGCGCAGATCGTTGGGGAATATCCCGCATTCTCAATGTTGCATCCGGTAAAAACGGTGCCGTCGGCGCACTCCAGCGCCGCTCCGACGGGGAAGTGGGAGTACGGCACATAAGACCGCTCCAGCATCGCCACCGCGGCGGCTTTCAGTTCTTCACGGTTCATAGGCTCCTCCTTCGGTTGTAAAATCACGCCCAGTCAATCTCACGCTGAGGCCGGACGCCTACATCCATAATATCCTTTGCGTCGTAAAATTGCAAGTACCGGTCACGGGAATGGCGCAGCGTCGTCCCATCCGGGTGCAGGCGGTCGCAGATGACCGCGCAGATATCTTTCTTGATAAAGCTGAAGCTTTCCACGCCAATGGAGGCAAACACCCGGAATCCCTGGCTCTGCAAGTATTGGAAAGCTGGGCCGGTATTTGTCCAGTCGTTTCCGTCGGGCCGTTCGCCATGGGGATAGAACAAAATCGCCGTTTCCCCGACCAGGCTCCCAACTTCATCGAACCACAGCTCCGTGTCCTTCTGGATTTTCGCCATATCGCCGCTGCCAAGGCGGATATGGCCCCAAGTATGGCTGCCAAAGGTCCAACCTGTACGCTTCAGCTCTGCAATGATGGGTTTCACAGCCTCCCGTTCGCTCTGACGGTTCGCCTCTTTTTCGGCGCTCCAATCTTGGGTTGTCGTCTGGGTACGGTAGCCCAGAATACCCTCATAGCCCGTCAAACTCAAACAGCCCTTTGCACCGAAGGGGGAGAAGTCCGGATGCTCCTCGACGAACTTGTCCAGGATGGGGATTGCGTCCAGGTCACGGCTGACGACCTCGTTGCCCTGGGGGTCCAGGCCCCAGGACCAGACTTTTCCGTCCTCGCCGATAATAAGCTTATAGGCAAAGCCGTTGGCCAGCATGTAGGGGTAATAGTTGGTGTCGTCGTAGGAGAGGATCAGCGGCTTTTTGCCTTCTGGGAGATAGAGGGTGTTCCGCACCATTTTGGGCTGTCCGTCCTCGCCGGTGGTTTCACTCCATACATCGTTGATGTCCACCAGAACATAGCCCTTATCGTAGACATTTTGCAGGATTTTGTTGTATTCGTCTACGGTAACCATATAGTCGTCGATGCCGTTGGAATCGCCGTCGCCGTCGAAAGCCAGCTCCGGGTATGCGACGACAGGGTGGAAAAAGAGGTGCTCCACAATACCGTCCCAAGCCACATAGGGCACGCCGTCTACGCTTCCGCCTTCCGGTTCTTCGGCGGGGCTGCGGATCTCGTAGGGTTCCAGTGGAGCGGGTTCTGGAGTGGTTTCGCCCTCTGGTTCTTCGGTTTCATCGGGGTTTTCGGTTCCGTCGGCGGTTTGCCCGCCGCTGGAAGCGGCTGGGTCTGTTCCGTTTGCGTCATTGGCAGGTGCAGCGCAGCTGCTTAGGAGCAGCAAGATGAGTAACAGGCATAGAAAACGGCGCATAGGGAAAGATCGTCCTTTCTGTCGAAATTTGTTAAAAGACAGTATAACAGAAACCCCGGAAAAAAGAACAACAAATTGATAACAAAAAAAGGTGGCCTCCCCGGCCAGGTCCAGAGGGCGCCGCCCTCTGGACTCCCGCCAGGGGCGTGACGCCCCTGGACCCCGCGTCAACGCTTTCCATTGGGTTTGCATACCGCCGCCATCAGCACGCCGAATACCACCGCCGCCGCGATACCTCCCGCCGTTGCCGTCAGGCCGCCTGTAAAGATGCCCAGCCAGCCCTGCTCCGCGACGCCTTTTTTCACGCCCTTGGCCAATGCGTGGCCAAAGCCTGTCAGCGGTACGGTTGCCCCCGCGCCGCCCCAGTCGGCAATTGGTTGGTACAGGCCTACCGCGCTCAGCAGTACGCCGGCTACCACGTAGCCGGTTAGAATCCGCGCCGGCGTCAGCTGCGTTTTGTCGATCAGGATTTGCCCGATCCCGCACAGAATGCCGCCGCAGAGGAATGCATTTAGATATTCCATCATAAAACCTCCTTTTTCAACACAGTTTTTCTCCCTTTTTTTCCTTTATGCAAAAATCGCGCAAAAAACAGCTGTTTTGCCTGGGATGGCAAAACAGCTGTGAAATCTTGCGGAATTTTCAATTTCGCGGCAAAAAGAGGGAGAATTTTGCGCCCCTGCCAGGCTTGGAGAATACTTTGACATATCCGCCTTGCCCCTCGGCGATCTGCCGCACAAGGTACAGCCCAACTCCAACGCCTTCTGTCTCATACGACAAAGCGCCCCGGTAGAACCGCTGGAACAGCCGGTTCAGGTCCTCCTCCGGTACGCCCGGCCCAGTGTCTTCGATGTCCACCCGGCAGAATAGCTCGTAGGAAATCGCCCGCACAGTCACCGACCCCTCCTGGGTATATTTGACTGCATTGTCAATCATGTTGCAGATGGCCTCGGTTGTCCACTTTGGGTCAAACACCGCAGACGCCTCTGTTGGTTCCACCGTCAGCCGCAGCCCTTTTTTCGACGCCTGCGGGGCCAGCTGTGCCGCGGCCTCCTCCATCACGGGTCCCAAGGACCCGGGCCGCGGATGGAGCGTCAGTACGCCCGCCTCCAGCCGGGAGGCCTTGACCAGTGCATCCGTCAGGGACTGAAGTTTCCACGCCTGCGCCACCAGGGCAGCGGCATACGGCTCGCCGCTCTGTTCCTCCAAAAGCTGGGTATAGAGCAGGATGTTGGCAACCGGTGTTTTGGTCTGGTGGGAGATATCGGCGATCAAGGTTTTGATTTTGTCTTTTTCCTCCTGTAGATTCCGCGCAGAGACAGCGGAAGCGGCAAGGTAATGGGCCAGTTTGGTTTCCACCGCAGAAAGAAGACTTTCATTAAAAGTGGTTTCCTGAAAGACGCCCTGGATGGCTTCATCCAGCATCGTGTCCAATCGACGCAGCAGCCAGCGGGCGCGCAGGCGCTCCCAGACGGCCGCCGCCATAGCCGCTAAAGCGGCGGCTGCTAAAAAAACGTTTACCATTGTCCACCGCCGTTATGGTTCACTGGGGCGAGGCGTCATGACCCAGGTATAGCCAATGCCGTAGACGGTTTTCAGCCAACGGGGACGGGAGGGCGTCTCCTCCAGTTTATCCCGCAGGCGCTTCACCGTCACGGACAGCGCGTTTTCATCCACGTACTCGGCCCCATCGGTCCAGATCCGGTCCACCAGCACGCTCCGAGACATCGTGCGCCCACGGTTTTCCACCAACAGCCGCAGGAGCTTCTGTTCGGTTTTGCTCAGCTCCACCAAACGTCCTCCACGCCGAAACTCCATCCGGTCGAAGTCAAAGGAAAATTCATCGAACTCCACCGCTCCCCGCTGGGCGGCCGTATCCTGCGGAACCGTTGGACGCCGCAGCTGAGCGTTGACCCGCGCCCGGAGAACGGCGAGGGAAAAGGGTTTTGTTACATAATCATCCGCCCCGGATTCCAAGCCCAGCACGATGTCTGTTTCCATATCGTTGGCCGTCAGTAAAATGACTGGCGTTGTACCGCTCCGCCGTACCTGCCGCAGCAGGTCCAGGCCACTGCCGTCTGGGAGGTTGACATCCAGCAAAAGCAGATCAAACGCGCTCTTTTCCAATGCTGCTCCAGCGGCGGACAGCGTGTGGCACAGCGTCAGCTCCAATTCTGGGCTCCTCAGGGCCATGCAGAGTCCATCGCCCAATGCGCGGTCATCCTCAATGATCAGCAGTTTTTTCATACCGACAGTGCATCCGCCAGCTCCAGCCCTGGGTTGTGCTTGGTCAGGAAGCCCACAGACCACTCGCCGCCGAAGGCGACCAGCAGCCGTCCGCGGAAATCCTCCAGCAAGGCTGCGCCGGTGCAGAGCACCAGATCCTCCGGCCTGCACGGGCAGGCCGCCACCAGCCGCAGATGTTCATACGGCAGGCTGCTCATACGCAGCTCCACGCCGTACTCCGCCCGCATACGGTATTCAAAGACATCGAATTGCAGCGTGCCCACCACGCCAACAACGACCTCTTCCATGCCTGCGCCTGGGAGCTTGAAAATCTGGATGGCGCCCTCTTGGGCGATTTGTTCAGTGCCTTTGATAAACTGTTTCCGCTTCATGGTGTCTTTCGGCGAGACGCGCATAAAATGTTCCGGTTCAAAGGTGGGAATGCCGGCATAGCGGAACTTTTTGCCTGGGATAGTGATGGTGTCGCCGATGGCGAACATTCCCGGGTCAAAGACGCCGATAATGTCCCCGGCATAGGCTTCCTCTACGATTTCCCGTTCTGCGGCCATCATCTGTTGGGGCTGGCTGAGGCGCATTTTCCGTCCGGACTGCACATGGTAATATTCCGCATCCCGCTGGAAGCGTCCGGAACAGATCCGCATAAAGGCCAAGCGGTCCCGGTGGGCCTTGTTCATATTGGCTTGGATTTTGAAGACAAAGGCGGAAAAATCCGACGAGAAGGCGTCGATCTCGCCGCAGTCCGCCTCCCGGCTGAGGGGCGGCGCGGTCATGCGGAGAAAGGCTTCAAGGAAAGGTTCCACACCGAAGTTGGTCAGCGCCGAGCCGAAGAATACAGGGGAAAGCGTGCCGTTCCGCACGGCTTTCAGGTCGAACTCGCGGCCCGCGCCCAGGAGCTCGACTTCTTCCTGCAGCATCTGCCAGCGGTTTTCTCCGATCATATCGCCGACCGTGGGGTCGTCCAGTTCGACCTCTATAGAGGCGGCCTTTTTGGCGTGGCCTTCGCCGGAGAAGAAAAGGATGCAGCGTTTTTCCCGGTCATAAACGCCCTGGAACTCTTTACCGGAGCCGATTGGCCAGTTGACGGGATAGGTGTCGATGCCAAGCTCCTGTTCCACTTCGCCGCAGAGTTCCAGGGGGTCCCGGCTGTCGCGGTCCATCTTATTGATGAACGTGAATATGGGGATATGCCGCAGGGCGCAGACGCGGAACAGCTTACGGGTTTGAGGTTCGACGCCCTTGGCGGCGTCGATGACCATGACGGCGGAATCCGCGGCCATCAAGGTGCGGTAGGTGTCTTCGGAGAAATCCTGGTGTCCGGGAGTATCGAGGATATTGACGCAGAACCCGTCGTGCTGAAACTGCATAACGGAGGATGTGACGGAGATTCCGCGTTGTTTTTCGATCTCCATCCAGTCGGAGGTCGCGGCGCGGGCACGTTTGCCTTTGACCTCCCCCGCCTGGGCGATGGCTCCGCCGTAGAGCAGAAGCTTTTCGGTAAGGGTGGTTTTACCCGCGTCAGGGTGGGAGATGATGGCGAAGGTTCTCCGCCGGTTGATTTCTTCCTGTAACGTCGGCATAGGAATGGGCCTCCTTTGTCGTTTTCCATTCGCTTTTCTAAAAATAACAATTTACCACAAACCCGCAGACTTTGCAATATTTTTCATGGCTTCCCAGCAATGCCGGGCGTGCTTGCGGTGGGCGCGCCTCGCGGCGCGGAGCGTTCATTGCAGCGATTCCATAGCTGGGGGGTTGAACCCCCCATTTTCTCTTTTTCTTGGCGAAGAAAAAGAGAAAACGGGCCGTTCACGGTCCAAAAGAGAAAAAGACGCCCCGCGGGGGATTTTTTGGCCCGGTGGTATCCTTCTGTGCCTGCTTCTGCAAACGAGAAGACCACACAGATTTGGCGTGCCTCTCCTTCCGCTGTCGCTGCTGCGGGGGCTGGTGTGGGGGGTGTACTTCTAACGCGGTTCTTTCGGTAGGTCCGTGTTGAGCTTGGATTGTACCAGAAAAGAAATACGAAAGAAAAGCATTGCATTTCCTCCTGTTTTTGGTATACTAAAATTATATTTGCTGAAAAGAAGCGAAAGGAGCAATAATATGCCGCAGAAGATCGATTTAGAAACTTGGCCCCGCTCTGCATTATACAAGCACTTCAGCGCCCGGTCAAACCCGTTTTATAGCGTAACATTTCCGGTAGATGTTACGAAATTATACCAGTACGCGAAAGCGAATAACTTATCGTTTTACTATGCCCTGATTTACCTCAGCACCCAAGCGGTAAACCGTGTCGAAGCGTTCCGCTATACCATAGAGAACGGCGCTGTCTATCTGTTAGACAAACGTCATCCCAGCTTCACAGATCTGCATCCCGGCAGCGAACAATTCCACATCGTATCGATGGAACAGGAGGGCACATTACAAGCGTTTTGCGAAGCGGCAAAAGCAAAAAGCCGTTCGCAAACGGAGTTCCTGGTTTCCGAGAAGGAGTCAAAGGATTTGATCTATTATTCGAGCCTCCCCTGGTTCGATATCACATCCCTGACGAACGAGCGGGATTTTGATCCGGACGATGCAATCCCACGCATTGCGTGGGGCCGTTACACGGAGATACACGGACAAAAAAAGCTCCATATTTCTATGGAGCTGAACCACCGCTTTATAGACGGCTTACACATTGGCCGCTATTACGAGGCGTTGACGGCGCTGATGGAATCGCTGTAGGGACAGCCGGTTATTTTTTTCGCCCGCCGCCCCGCCGGCTGGTGATTTTGACCGTCTTCCCACCGTCGCCATGTGTGTCTGGAGCCTGGAAGATTTGCTTCAGATGGTTATAAATGGCGCAGCCATGGGCAGAGCCGTATTCTTTTACCAAAGCGTTGCAAAGGGCTTCCCGGTTTTCAGCTTTGAGGATAAAGGGTAGGTGCAGGCAGCTTTCAATAGACGGCCGCAGCGCAACCTCCTGGAAAGCATTGGCATATCGAACCCGCAGAGCCTCAATGGAAGCGGCGTAGCCCTTATCCTGGCTGATGACATAAGCATAATCGGCCTCCCGCCGCCCAACGAGGACGCCAAGTTCAGTGATAATTTGGAAATCGATGGAATTTTTGCCGCCGCGCACACTTTCGATGTATTGCACGGTGGCCTTGGAGCCTTCACAGAGTTTTTGGATTTTATTCAAGGGCAGGCCTTTTTGATAGAAGATGAGTACGGTATCCTGTTCCGAGAGCATATTAACGCCCTTGAGTCCAGTACCGATGTTATTGTCGCCGTCGACAAGAAAGATCATTTTCATGGAAAATTTTCCTTTTATTTTCAGTGAATTTTTGGAAGAAATGCAAGGAAATGCAGCAAACAAGCTTTAGTATAGCACTTTTGGGAGGAAAAAACAAGGGAAAAGCAAACGATGTCCTTTAGGGGCAAAAATTGGAAACAAAATGATACTTATTTTTTAACAAAATGTTTCGACATTTTTCGATCAAGCAGGTATAATGAGAAGCAGAAGGAAAAACGGAAGAGGGAGAGGCAGGCATGGAGGAAGAAGGACGGAGCCGCTGGCCCAGCGTGTTGGTGGTAGTATTGGCGATTGTGGTGCTGCTGACCTCTGCCAGTTCGCGGGGCATGGCGGTCAGTTCGCCGGATGAAGCGGCGCTGCGTCCAGCATTGGCTGTGAAGGCGCCGCGTCCAGTGGTGATTATAGAGGATGATCCGGTCCCGGCGGGGCCATCCGGCCCGGTGAAAGAATCTGAGCCGGTGAGTGATGAATATTTTGATGATGTTGCATTTTTAGGGGACTCCCGTACAGAGGGGTTTTATTTGTACAGCGGCCTGCGTCATGGGATGTATTATTATGCGGTAGGAGCGACCGTTGAGTCGGTGTTTACGAAGAAAGTATGGGTGATGCCGGAGGGCAAGATCCCGTTGCTGGACGCAGTAGCCCAGGCGGAACTGGGCAAGGTTTATATTATGTTTGGTGTGAACGAGTTGGGCTGGACAAAAACGGACGATTTCAAGGACCAATATAGGAAGGTGATCGAACGTTTAAGAGAGGATCATCCGGAGGTACAGATTGTACTCCAGTCGATTCTGCCAGTCAGCGCAAAGCAGGAAGAGAAAAAAACATACGTGAACAATGAACGTATCGCAGTATACAACGATGTGATTGAAGCGCTAGCGGCGGAGACGGGATGTTATTTTGTGAATGTTGCGGAAGTGCTGACCGGTCCGGACGGCTGTCTCCCAGCAGATTTAAATTTTGACGGCATTCACTTGAATCCAGAAGGCTGCCGTATCTGGCTCCACTATCTGAGGACCCATGCGGTTGGCTGACAGCCATTCCCATGGCTGGGGGGGTGACCCCCCATTTTCTTTTTTCTTGGCGAAGAAAAAGGGAAAACGGGGCGTTCATGGTCCATCGAATGGCTCTAAGCGGCTCTGCCGCTTAGAGCCATCGTCCCTTTAGGGGGAGAGAAAAAGAAGCTGTGGAGCTCGTTGGAATCCTTCGATGCTGACATCTTTACACGGGAAGGCCTCCCTGATTTGGTTTACTCGTTGTCTCTGGTTCGATGGATGGTGTGGGGGTGTGCTTCTGACGTGGTTCTATCAAGGGAATATTTGTTAAGGGGGATTTCATCATCATCAAAATCCCATTTCAAATTAGGAATCCTTCACCTGCCGCACCACATCCATGATCGTGCCGTCTCTGGCCTCAATAATGCCGACGATACGGTCGCTGAATTCCACTGGCTGGGGTTCTCCCGTAATGGAATAGGCGGTATCCCGCAGCTCCTCAATGGTCTTGAGGGGGACGCAGTCTGCGGCCTTGAGGGCCTCCAGCAGATCGTTCCGGTTCGGATTTACGGCTACGCCATAGTCGGTGACCACAATATCCACACTCTCTCCGGGAGTTGTAACGGTGGTCACATCGGAGCAGATGGCGGGAATGCGCCCTTGGAGCAGGGGGCAGATGACGATGGTGCATTTGGCGCCCTGGGCGGTGTCCGGATGTCCGCCTTGAGCGCCGGTTATGATCCCGTCGGAGCCTACCACCACATTACAGTTGAAATGGACGTCCACCTCCAGCGAAGCCAGGATTACATAGTCCAGACGGTTAACAAACGCGCCCTTATTGAAAGGATTGGCATAGGCCCCCGCCGTGATGCGGTGATGGGCGGGGTTGATGACATTGGAAACAGCGTCCAGATCAAAGGCCTGGGTGTCCAGCAGGAGCCGAACCAATCCCTGGTCCAGCAGGTCACACATAGGCTTGGTCAACCCGCCCACGCCAAATCCCATCTTAACGCCCCGCTCCTTCATGATCTTGGTAAGGGAGACCGTGGAGGCGATGGAGGCCCCGCCCACACCAGTTTGATAAGAGAAGCCGTCTTTAAAATAGGGAGTATTCACCACCACCTGGGTGCAGTATTCCGCCATCATCAGCTTGCGCTGATCCGTGGTAGGCTTGGCGGCGCCGGTGGCGATTTTCTCAGGGATGCCGATAGCGTCTACCACGCAGACGTAGTCCACCTTAGTCATGGAGATATGGGCTGGGAAATTGGGAAACGGCACCAGGCAGTCGGTAATCGCCACCACATATTCCGCCTGTTCCCCATCTACATGGGAATAGCTCAGCACGCCGCAGTTGGTCTTGCCGCCGATCCCTCGGAGATTGCCGTAGTCGTCGGAGGTGGGCGCGCCGATAAAAGCAATATCCACCTTGGTCTCCCCGGTGATCAAAGACCGGACACGCCCGCCATGGGAGCGCATGATAGCCAGTCCCTGGAGCTTGCCGTGGGAGATGGCCTCGCCGATCTTTCCCCGGACGCCGGAGGCCTCAATGTGGGTAATGGTGCCGTCTTCGATCATAGGCACCAGCTTGTCATGGGCTTTCCCCAGGGAGGTTGCCGCCAGGGTAATATTTTTAAGACCCATCTTGTGGATCTCCTCCATCACCATGCAGACAATCAGGTCTCCCTCCCGGAAATGATGATGGAAGCTGACGGTCATGCCGCTGTGGGCTCTGCACTTGACCAGCGCCTCGTGAATATTCTCCACCATCTTGGAGTGCTGGTTGTTCATCACCGTGCGGACAATGGGGGCCGCCCGGCGGAAGGGTACGCCGTCGCGGTAGCTGTTCCCCTGGAAGGGTTCTTTCCCTGTGATTTTCAGGATCTCCTCCGGAATTTCTCTGCCTACTGCGTTTTTCATCTTACCGTTCCCCCCTTATAAACACCCGATGCTCTGGCCAGCGCCAGCGTCCGCTTGGCCCCGTCATAGAAAGCAATGTCAATCATCTTTCCATCCACCGTGAATACGCCGATTCCTTGGGCCCGTTTCTCTTCAATTTCCCGCACCACCTTCTGGGCAAAGATGATATCTTTTTCCTTGGGTGTATAAATGTCATGCACAATCGGAATCTGCCGGGGATTGACGATAGACTTTCCGTCAAAGCCCATGGCATGGATGGTCTCCGTCTCCCGGCGGAAGCCCTCCATATCGTCAAGATTGGTCCACACCGTGTCAAAGCACTGGACGCCGGCGGCTCTGGCTGCGATGATCATATACTGCCGAGCTCCCATCAGCTCCACACCGGTGCCGGAGATGGTGGTCTGGAGATCTTTCGTGTAGTCCCCGCCGGAGAGGGCGATGCCAAAGAGCCGGGGCGAGGCGCTGCAAATCTCCAGGGCGTTCAGCACGCCCCTGGCAGATTCCAGGGCGGCCATAATCAGCGTCCGGCCCTCCTCTGCGCCAAACTCCCGCTCGGCGGCGGCAACGGCCGTCTCCACGCGCCGCACGTCCTCGGCGGTCTCTGTCTTTGGAATCCGGATTGCGTCACAGCCGCCGGCCACAGAGCCGCGGATATCCTCTTCCCAAAGGTCTGTATCCAGGCCGTTGATACGGACCACCCGCTCCACACCCCGATAGTCGATCTCCCGAAGGGCATGGTAGAGGGAGTAGCGGGCAGCATCCTTCTCCCGCTCCGCAACGGCGTCCTCCAGATCCAGGAGAATGGAGTCCGGGCCGTAGATATAGGGATCTTTGATCAGTCCCGGCTTTTGACAGTTCAAAAACATCATGGTTCTGCGGAGTCTCGTCTTATTCGGATTCATCGAACGGCACCTCCCCATCGGAACCTACGGTAAGACACGGGAGATTTACGCACAGTATCGGAAATTGACGGGCAGGAAAAGAGAAAATTTTTATGAACAGCATAGCAGTGAAATC
>JAAWGR010000008.1 GCA_022795445.1 Oscillibacter sp.
GCGGGTTTGCAAACCCGCCCATTTTTTTGCTTGACATATATAGATAAGCGATATATAATTGAACGCAAGATATATAGATTATCTATATAATATTTCATTGAAGGGAGAGACCAAAATGGAACTGGACAAGGGCCTCGTCAGCGGAAGCATAGCGCTGCTGGTAATGAAGCTGCTGGAGGACGGCGATCTGTACGGCTACCAAATGATCGAGGAGCTGCGGCAGCGGAGCGATGACACCTTCCGCCTCCGGGCAGGAACGCTGTACCCGCTGTTGCACAGCCTGGAGGAAAAGGGATGCGTCACCGCCTACGAGCAGACTGCCAAGAACGGTAAAAACCGCCGTTATTATCATTTGACCGAACAGGGCCGGGGCGTCCTGGCAGGAAAAGAGGCGGCATGGAATACCTACGCCAAAGCGGTAACGCAGGTTTTGAAGGGAGGTGCAAACCTTGCGGGAGCATGAGACCATCCGGGGCTACCTGGATGCTGTACAGGCGCAAATCCGCTGGAAGCAGGCGCGGCCTGTGCTGGCCCAAGAGCTGGAGCGGCATTTGGAAGACCAGCGGGACGCTTTTGTCCAGGACGGAAAATCGCCGGAGGAGGCGGAACAACTCGCCACCGCAGACATGGGCGACCCAGTTGCACTAGGTATGGAACTGGACCGGGTACATCGTCCCAAACCCCAATGGGGGCTGCTGGGGCTGACGCTGGCAATCGCCTGTACAGGGGCCGTCCTGCGGGTAACGCTTACCGCTGGATGGACGGATGGCTCCATCGGGCTGGCGCAGACGGTGTTAGCATTGAGTTTGGGTTCGGCAGCGCTTTTGGGGATGTACTTTCTCGACGTTTCCCGTTTGGCCCGATACGCCGGCATCGTCTACCTCGCCGCACTAGTGGCAGGGGTTCTGGCCTCATACTTATCGCCTGTCCAGATGAACGTGCCCTATTACGCCCGTTATGTCGTATCACTGTACCCTGTCGCCTATACCTTTTTGCTGTATCGTCTGCGGCAAAAAGGATGGAAAGGATTTATCCTTGCCATTGCCGGAGAACTGGCGCTGGGCGCAGTCTGTATCATGATTCCGTACCTTCAGTCTTTTTTCGCGCTGCTGGTGATCGGTTTTGTACTCCTGCTGTGTGCTGTCTGTCAAGACTGGTTCAACGTGCCGCGCAAAGCCACTTTGTGCAGTGTCCTAGCACTGGGGGCGGGGGCGCTGGCATTTTTTGTTTACCTCTGGTTTATCCGCTCATCCAAGGTACGCCTGCAAATTGCGCTCCATCCGGAGCTTGACCCGCTCAACAGGGGCTACATGGGCGTACAGGTGAAAAAAGTTCTGAATGCTGCCCAGTGGCTGGGGGAGGGCGTCCTAGACACCAGCGTACTGCCCTTCCAACGGTTCCTCCCAAACGCGGCGACAGACATGCTGCCCACCACCATTGTCTACCGTCTGGGCTGGCTGCCATATCTTTTGCTTTTGGCCGTGCTCGCAGCCTTGCTGGGCTGGCTGCTCATCCGGGGCTTGAAACAGACTCACCAGCTGGGCCGAATGCTTGTCCTGGCAGTCACGCTGACCCTGGGTATACAGGCGCTGTTCAGCGTTGTGTTGAACACTGGTTTCGTTTTTTGGAGCGCACATCTGCCCTTTGTCGTAGGCAACCTGCATACCATCTTGGATATGGCATTGGTTGGACTAACGCTGTCTGTTTTCCGCGGAAGCTCCATCCTACGGGATGAACCCATTCCTGCGTCCATCCCGCGAAAACGCATCCGCATCCACATCCGGATCGAATACCAATAACCCCAAAGCGGCATGGCCTATCCACCATGCCGCTCCCTTTATACCTGCGTATTAAAATGTTATTTTTGGAAATACGCGGAAGATTCTTGACCCACAAAGGCGTTTTTGTTATAATGCTTTCCATAACGGCTTTGAACACAGCCGAAATACCGCCCCATAGGGCGCGTATTTTTTTCCACCGTAAAACGACAAAATGTGACGAAAGGAGACTGTCATGCACCCATTCCGACTGCCAAAACAGCTGGCATCCGGGGCCTTGGCCGCCGCACTGGCACTAACCCCAGCAATGGCTTTTACCGACACAGGGGACCATTGGGCCCAAAGCGCTATCGACAAGTGGAGCCAGCAATACGGCGTCCTGCAAGGCTATGAGGACGGGACTTTCCGCCCAGACGAATCCATTACACGGGGCGCTTTCGCCGGAATCCTCGACCGGTTCCTTCGCTTCCAGGCCATCTCCAGCAGCACAACCTTTTCCGATACTGCGGGGACTTATTGGGAGTCCTCTATCTTAAAGCTGAATGCCGCAGGCGTGTACTTAGGCAATGACGGCAAGGCCCTCCCCGGCGACAACATCACCCGCCAGCAGGGTATGGCTATGGTAGCTCGGGCTTTCCATGTAGATGCCTCCGTCCTGAACCTGCCCTACACCGACGAGGCCCAGATTGCCCAGTATGCCCGGCCTTACATCGCGGAGATGACTGCCCGGGGCTGGATCAGCGATGTGAAGGATGGCGCGTTCCGTCCTATGGATCCCCTAACCCGCGGCGAACTGGTAAACCTGTTAAACAACATGATCCAAGTCTTGGTGCAGAAAACCGAAACCTATTCCAGCGACGTGGACGGCAACCTACTGATCAACGCTGCCAACGGCGCAGCTTTGGAAAAAATGACCATCCATGGTGACCTTATCCTTGCTCCTGGCGTGACCGGTGATGTTACCCTAACTGATGTAGTGGTAGAGGGGGGCATCCGTAATTTCAGCAACGTGACGCCTAAGGTGGCAGATTCCTCTGCCCAGACTCCTGTCCAGGACCCCTCTCAGGACCCTGGCATCGTTGTCGTACCTGTCACTCCAGCAGAACCTGACCCTGTAACCCCTGTGCCTCCCGAAACACCGGATACACCAACGGCTATCCAGCCCAGCCAGATATACACGCCCGGTGCAACCAATGGTCTGTACGCTGATTACTACGGCCAGAAAATTCCCGTTTATGCAGGCGTTCAGCCCACGAAGCTGAAACAGGGCGATTTCGTATGGCAAGGTGACCGGCTGGTTTATGTTGGCAGCGACTTCCGCACCCGGTTCGGCATCGACGTCTCTGCTTATCAGAATCGCGCCAGCACCAATGAAACCATCGATTGGCAGGCCGTTGCCAACGACGGCGTAGAATTCGCCATGGTTCGTATCGGCCTCCGGGGCACATCCACCGGCAAGGTTTCTGAGGATGCTTTCTATCGTCAGAACATCCAGGGCGCCATGGATGCTGGGATCGAGACAGGTGTGTACTTCTTCGCCCAAGCCATCACAGTGGAGGAGGCCCTTGAGGAAGCCGATTTTGTGATTGAGCATCTCCGGGATCTCCGCATCAATGGGCCTGTGGCTTATGACTGGGAAATGAGCGACAACAAGTACCGTGTCTATGGTACCCCTCCGGAAATGGCAACCGCCTGCGCCATTGCTTTTTGCCAGCGCATCGCAGAGGCTGGGTATACCCCGATGATCTACCAGGGTTCCTATGTCGGCTACATTAAATATGACCAGGCCGCTGTATCTCAGTACCTCACTTGGTTCCCGGAATACAAAACAACTTCCTCGCAAAACCTGTTCCCAACCTTCTATTATCAAATGAACTATTGGCAGTTTTCCAGCAACTGTTCCATCGCCGGGATCGGTGGACGGGTGGACGCAGACATCCAGTTTATCCCCTGGTAACCTGTAAACATGGCCAAGGGCCGCCCTTTCTGGGCGGCCCTTGTTTATTACCGGCTACAAGCACAGCAGCATTCCTCGTAATTCTCCGGCATTCGTACCGTGTTGGGCGGGAAGAACTCACCCACGGGGAAGGAGATGTTCCGGAAGATGCCGCAGGGGTCCTCGTTGCCACTGCCGCAAGAACACTCCTTGTCGGGCATACAATAATCGTACACAGGCACCAGCAGTTGGGAATCCCGTTCCAAGCGTACGATGGAGAATTGACCCAAGGTAACGTAGATGCGGCGGCTGTCGTCCCCGCTGGACAGTTCGCCGTCAAAGCAGCTGTTGACAAAGGACGGCACCTCGCACAAATCGCAATCACAGTCCCGCTTACCGCAGCAGTCCAGAATGCGAGCATCCAGGACGATGGGGTCCACGGCCTCTACAACCGCGATGGGCAGGTTTGAGCGGCTCATGAGCTGCAAATCCGGTTCTCCCGTCCGCAGTTCGGAGGAGAAGATTTTGGCGTTGCCTTCGCTGCCAAACAGAATCGCCCGTTTGTCAAATACGCACAATCCTTCCACGGTAATAGGCGCGGGGCAGCTCAGGTACGCTTGCAACGTGACAGAGTAGAAGAAGCGCATATCGACGGTATAAAAGCCCCGGTTAAAGCTGACAGGCTCAACGTCGACGTAAACATACAGCAGCTTGGCACTGCCTCCCTTGACGGACAGGGCACGGTTGATGACATCCACATATTGAAGCTTCGGGTAAAACCGCAAATCTTCAATGCAGTCTTTATCGCGGCAGGAATCATAAATCTTCCTGGTATGGATGCAAACCGCCTCACGGATGCCGCTGAGATCCTCCACAGGACCGGGCATAACTTTATCGGCCATTGCAATACCTCCTAATAAGTAGCTAAGTGAAAGGAATAAGGTCCTTTCAATCCAGTGTATGCACACCGCCGCCAAGGGTGAAAAGAAAGACGCGCCGTCTGGCGCGTCTGTTCCTTACTCATACTGCAGCTTACTATTTTTAGGGGAGATGATGCAGACATAGCTGCTGCCCTGTCCCAGAGCCAGAGGCCTGTTGCCTTCGGTGAAGTAGGAGAAGGGGACATTCCGGTCCTTCCGGCTCCATGTAATTGGAATGGCCTTGCCGCCGCAGAAGTATGTCCCGTCGCCGCTGCCGGTAGTTCGAACAGTAAGCCGGCCTTCCTTATCTCCAGAAATGTTGGAAACAGCCGTCTCCAGCACCAGCACATTCGTTGCGGAAACCTGTTCGCCAGTCGAGCCATCTACATGTTCCTTTCCGTACTGTCCTACAAGGTAGCAGCCGCTGGCAGCGTCATAATCGAAGGTTCCTGTTTTGTAGTTAGAGAACCGGACGGTAATATGTTCTGCATTCTCTCCGTCTACTGGCGTACCGTCCTCCACGAAGGTTTGGAGATAATAGTAGTTGGCTGGATGCTCCGTAGCATAGGGACCATCCGCTAAATAATCAAGGATGTTCTGGCCAGAGGTGACAAGGCTGTGTTCATAACCGTTACGCTTCCTGCGGTCAGAGTCTCGCCAAAAAATTTTAGCATCTTCGCCTCCACGCACGCCGTCCATATTATCCACCTTCCAAGAACGGATATTGGAATAGGCCTGCTGACTGCCCCCGGCGTGGACGAAAAGAGCATCATGCCCCAAAGCGAGTTCCAAATAGTAAGGCCGGGCGGAACGCACGCTGCCCAGAAGTTCAATGCCATCCACTGTCTGATAAATGCCCAGCATTCGGGTAATGCCGCCCTCCACAGGCACCTCGTAGATGATATCTGCCAGGGAGATCCCCAACTGGGGTTGTGCGGCTTTCAGGTTATTCAGCATGATCGCGATCGGCCGGTTGTTTTCAAATTCCGGCTCCATCGGAAGGCCAGTCAAGGGATTGGTACCCGCTGGAATGTAAGGCTCTGGTTCTAGGTCAGGTTCGGGCTCCGTTATAGGTTCCGGTTTTTCGATAGGGTCCGGGTCAGGTTCCGGAGGAAGTTCTTCTTTTCCGCAGCCTGCTGTGGGGACTAGGAGCAGTGCTGCCAGAAGCAATACAAACAATTTCTTTCTCATCCCACCACCGCCTTTCTTTCCTATATGATACCAATCCTGACGGCAGCCGTCAAGGTAAAATCCGGCAAATTTCGATTTTCCACTATACAATCCGTCGGTTTATAGGGTATAATATATGCGTAGTAATTGACAATTGACAATGGACAATAGAGAAAGTCCAGTACGTTCCTCACTGTCCATCTTGCGTTTATACAGTGATAGAATACCACCATTATATGTAACGGAGGTACTGTTATGGCAAGGCCTGGGTTTATTCATGACAAGTTGGAAATCAAGTTTTTGATTCTGTATATTGCGGCGCGGGTGATTGAGCCGGTGCCGTTTGACACAATGCTGGATTTGACGCTTTGCGACGATGCGATTGATTATTTCGATTTTTCCGACTGTCTGGCAGACCTTGTACGTACAGAGCACTTGGAGCTTTCAAAAAACGGTATGTACAAGATCACGGAGAAAGGGAAACGCAACAGTGAAATTTGCGCCTCCAGCATCCCATATTCAGTGCGCTTGCGTTGTGACCGGAACTTGCTGGAATGGAACCGCAAACTGCGCCGCCGCCGCCAAGTGAAAACGTCTACCGAGAAGCGTCCAAACGGCACTTACACCGTCAAACTCTCCCTGGACGACGACATGGGCAGCGTCATGGACCTCCGCCTTATGGTCATCCACCAAGATATGGCGGAGGCGCTTTCGGACCGCTTTCAGCGTTCCCCCGAACGCCTTTACAGCGAAATTATCAAAACCCTCCTCGACGACAGCAAAGATTAGCTCTCCAGTAAACTTTCGCCAGAGCAAAAACACAGCACAAAATCCGCTAAGCAGCATAGCCGTTACAATTTTGGTTGACATTTTGCTTCTGATCTGATACAATGCCCAAGAAATGCAAAGAAAAGGACGAGTAACCGCTTTTGCCCCTGCAAAGAGAGCCCCCGGTCGGTGGAAGGGGGAGAGGGAACAGCGGCGAATACCCCTTGGAGCTGTCGCCTGAACGGGAATTTTTATATATCCCCTAGTAGGTGCGCACCGGGAGCGCCCGTTACAGCGCCGCCGTGTATCAGCACAGCATGAGGCGTCCGCCCGCGAGGACGGCGCGAACCAGAGGTGGTACCGCGAAGCAATTTCGCCCTCTGTCCCAATCTGGGACAGAGGGTTTTTATCTTTTCTGTCCGGAAAACAAAAGGAGAAGATTTTTATGCAGATTTATGAAGAACTCAAAGCCCGCGGCTTGATTGCCCAAGTGACAGACGAAGACCAGATACGGGAACTGGTAAACAACGGCAAAGCCACCTTCTACATTGGCTTTGACTGCACCGCCGACAGCCTCCATGTCGGCCACTTTATGGCGCTCTGCCTCATGAAGCGCCTCCAAATGGCGGGCAACCGCCCTATTGCCCTCATCGGCGGCGGCACCACTATGGTCGGCGACCCCTCCGGCCGCAGCGACATGCGCCAAATGCTTACACCTGAAACTATCCAGCATAACGCGGATTGCTTCAAAAAGCAGATGGAGAAGTTCATCGACTTCAGTGAAGGTAAGGCTCTCATGCTCAACAACGCCGACTGGCTGATGGATTTGAACTATGTAGAACTCCTGCGGGAAGTAGGCGCGTGTTTCTCAGTAAACAACATGCTTCGTGCCGAATGCTATAAGCAGCGCATGGAAAAGGGTTTGAGCTTCCTGGAATTCAACTATATGATCATGCAGTCCTACGACTTCTACCACATGTTCCAAACAGTAGGCTGCAATATGCAATGCGGCGGCAATGACCAGTGGAGCAACATGCTGGGCGGCACGGAACTCATCCGCCGCAAGCTGGGCAAGGATTCCCATGCCATGACAATTACCTTGCTGCTGACCAGCGAGGGCAAGAAGATGGGCAAAACCGCCAAGGGAGCCGTCTGGCTGGACCCCAACAAAACCAGTCCCTATGACTTCTACCAGTACTGGCGCAACGTTGAGGATGCCGACGTTCTGAAGTGCATCCGGATGCTGACCTTCCTGCCGCTGGAGCAGATCGACGAGATGAACCGCTGGGAGGGCAGTCAGTTGAACACGGCCAAGGAACTGCTTGCGTTTGAGCTGACAAAGCTGGTACACAGTGAGGAGGAGGCCGTCAAGGCCCGGGAGACGGCGCGGAGCCTCTTTGCCGGAGGCGGTTCCACAGAAAATATGCCGTCCACAGCACTGTCCGCTGGACAGTTTGACAACGGCAAAATCGGCGTATTGAACTTGTTGGTAGCTTGCGGGCTGTGCTCCTCCAACGGTGAAGCGCGGCGACTGGTCCAGCAAGGCGGCGTCACGGTCAATGATCAAAAGGTAACAGCCATTGACGCGTCCCTCAACCAGGAGGACTTTGCTGGTCAAGGCGTCGTAATCAAAAAAGGTAAGAAGGTTTTTCATCGGGCATATCTTGCGTAAACAAGCACGGCAGAGGGCTGCAAAAGCAGCCTTCTGCTTTTTTCACGCGGCAAATTATTAAACAAAACTTTAATTTTGTTTAATAATAAAACAGCCTGCAATTATTAACAAAATTGTAACCAACTGTTTCTGAAATGTAACCAAAATAGAGTACAGCACTTTTATACTGATTTTATAAATGAGAAAAAGAGGGATACTCTAGTGAAAGCAAAAATTGTGCTGCTGTCATTTTGCTTGTTGCTGTCTGGCTGTGGCCAGCGAGCAGAGACAGATCATAAAGGGGACAGCCATTATGAAGCACTTGTAACCGACGCCCCAGTCGCCCAGGTAGAAGGGGTTACAGTATCGCCTGACGGGCGGTTTGAAGTGCGCGGCGAAGGCGAAAGCGGTGAGTATATCAGCGGCATCCAGCCACCAGAGTTTCTTCAGATTGTAAATCGGCAAACAGGTGAAATCCTTTGGCAGGTCCAAGGTTGGCTGTGGCAGTCCACGGCTTGGAATCCTAGCAGCACTTGTGTGGCGCTCGCCTATGCGGCACGAACCTGGAATCAAATCCTAATTATTGAAACCAACACCTGGACCACCTGGAAATTCACCCTGCCCGACGGCGAACCCATCCCGGAGTATATGTTTCTTCCAGACGCTTGGGGCGAGTGGAAGACAGACAATCACCTGGAACTAACTATTGGCGGGGGCAGCGACGGGGAATCTCCGCATACATACAGTTGCATCGTTGAACAGGAAAATGGAACAATCTCCGGTCGTTCTTGGGAGTTTACCAAGGAAATTTTGTCGGAAAGCTGTGATTTCAACCACGATGACCAGCCAGAAACCTTGGAGTTGACCACTATCTGGTTCCCCGGCTTGACGGACGCAGCGGTAGACACCTACGTTCTTTCCGTCCTTGATAATGTGGGCACAATCCTCTGGCAGGACTACGCTGGAACCTCCCACACGGGAGAAAATTCCCTCTATGCCTGCGGAGTTGACGGCGCGGACTACCTTCTGCGGTATCGGCCATATACACAGCAAGGTATCTGTACATATCACTACGAATTATTCTCCTTGGGCGAAAATGGGGAGGAGATCCTCTTCCAGGAAAACACTGTGGAATTTTCTGCGGATGGCAGCCTGTATGACTTGGTAGGTTTTGATGTCCCTGCAATTGAACACTTTTTGCAGGAGGTTCACGGCTATTTAGACACTGGAACACTTCTGGTCAGTACTGCGCCAGGGGATGATCTGTTTTTTCTGGACAGTGACAACCGTCTTCCTTTGATGGAAAACTTAGAACGGTATAAAGAACAGATTGAAGCGTCCTGGCAGGAATCTGTCGGAACTTAAAAGGAACCGGGCGGGATAGCAAAAATCCCGCCCGGTTTTCAATGCGTCAAACCGTACTGTGCCAAAATTTTGCGGATGTGCTCCAAATGCTCCCCACTAGGAGGGCAGAGGGGGAGGCGAAGTTCCCCTGCATTCCAGCCCAGAAGATTCAGCGCCGTCTTAACGGGGATAGGGTTCACCTCACAGAACATAGCGTCACAAAAATCCTTCAAATACAACTGCATCTCGCCAGCGGCAGTAAAGTCGTTGTTCAGGCACAACTGGACCAAACGATGCATCTCTGACGGAAGTACATTGGCCGCCACGGAAATCACGCCCTTGCCGCCCAGGGCGCAGATAGAAACCGTCTCATCGTCATTACCTGACCAAATGTAAAAATCCTCTGGGCAAAGGTTTCTGGTTTTTTGGATGTTTCCCAGGTTCCCAGAGGCTTCCTTTACACCCATGATGTTGGGATGCTGTGCCAAAACGGCATAGGTTTCCGGCGTAATAGAGACCCCAGTGCGGGAGGGGACGTTGTATAAAATCACCGGCAGAGATACCGCATCGGCAATGGTCCGGTAGTGGCGGATCAGACCGTTTTGGGTAGCCTTGTTGTAGTAGGGCGTCACAACTAACAGCCCATCAACCCCACACCGTTCCGCGTCCTGGGAAAGGGTAATAGCGTTTTCGGTAGAATTGGAACCAGCGCCAGCGATCACCGGCACCCGCCCGCCTACGTGATCCACACAGAAAGCAATTGTCCGAGTACGCTCCTGATAGCTCATAGTGGACGCCTCGCCAGTGGTACCGCAGACGACGATAGCATCTGTCCCATTTTCCATCTGGAAATCCAGCAGCCGGCCAAAGGTTTCCAAGTCGACTTCCCCGCCGTTAAAAGGCGTAACAATAGCCACCGCAGAACCTGTAAAGATTATTTCCTTCACAGTAAGCCCTCCTTTTTGAAATCAAAAAACCGGCCCACCGCAGGTATACGGCAGGCCGTTTCTTTTGTAAAGGAAAATTGGTTTACAGTGCTTTGATATACCCCTTTGCGCACAGCAGCTCTGCCAACAGAACGCCGCCGCCCGCCGCACCCCGGAGGGTGTTGTGGCTGAGTCCAACAAATTTATAATCATACTGTGTATCCGGCCGCAAACGTCCAATCGAAATAGCCATACCGTTTTCAAGATTCCGGTCCAGCTTAGTCTGGGGACGGTTGTCTTCCTCAAAGTAATGCAGGAACTGCTTAGGCGCAGAGGGGAGTTCCAGTTCCTGAGCAGGCCCGCGGAATGCGGCCCAATCGGCTTTGATCTGCTCCATAGATGGCGCTTTTCCATCGGCAAATTTCATAAAACACGCGGCCATATGCCCGTCGCTGACAGGAATTCGCAAGCATTGTGCAGTAATGGCAGGCGATGTAGCGGTAATGATCTTTCCACTCTCCACACGACCCCAAACCTTCAGAGGCTCCTGTTCGCTCTTTTCCTCTTCACCGCCGATATAGGGGATACAATTATCAACCATCTCCGGCCACCGTGCAAAAGTCTTGCCTGCGCCGGAAATCGCCTGATAGGTGCAGACGGCGACCCGTTCCAGGCCGTACTTCCGCAATGGGTGCAAAGCTGGGACATAGCTTTGTATGGAGCAGTTGGACTTAACCGCAATAAAGCCCCGTTTAGTACCCAAACGCTTCCGCTGGGCCTCCAGAACGGCGAGGTGTTCCGCATTCAGCTCCGGCACCACCATGGGGACATCCTCCGTCCAGCGGTTGGCAGAGTTGTTGGAGATGATGGGGCATTCCAACTTGGCATATTTTTCCTCCAAAGCGCAAATCTCATCCTTTTTCATGTCGACTGCGCAGAAGCAAAAATCCACCTCCCGGGCCATTTTTTCCGCTTCGGCCACAGCATCCAAAAGGATAAGTTTCTTAGCATCCTCTGGCATCGGCGCTTCCATGGCCCAACGGTCTGCGGCGGCTTCCTCATAGGTCTTACCGGCGCTGCGTGCACTGGCGGCAAGGGCCGTCAATTGGAACCAAGGATGACCTTCCAAGAGGGTAACAAACCGCTGGCCCACCATTCCAGTAGCGCCGATGACGCCGACTTTATACTGTTTCATATGATATTCCTCCTGTAGATCGACGAGGAAAATCCTACCGTAATTGGATGGTTTTCCGTCGAATTTTGGTTGAATGTGGGAAGGTTTTGTATTATAATGAAATTTAGCAAAACCAAGGTGTTTTCCGCACAAGGACAACTGTCCACTATAGTAACATGATTTCCGCTCTTCGTCAAGGCGGGGCATATTGGGAGGTTCTATGAAAAAACTTCTGCTTGCAGCGCTGATCCTTGTAACATTTACCGCACTAGGTCCAACACAAGTCTCCGCGGTAACAAATAATCTCGTAAAAGTTGGGCTTCGCTACGGCTCTACCGCCATGTCCTCTGCTAATCTGGAAAATGCGGAGGGGGCAGGATACGAATTCGGCTATTTTGACGCCAACCGGAATTTTGTCCTTTTGGGCCGCACGGACATTACCACTATCACGATGCATGCAGGGTCGGTTTCTGAATCCGCTGCTGGTACCCATTATATGGGCGAGGCTGAATCCTATGCCTATCGGACGACCGCACCACAGCCGGGACAAACCGAATGTTACGCCACCTTCACAGAAGCGGCAGAGGCCGCAGCGGCCCAGGGAGGCTGGCCTGCTTGGATCAATGGGCGCTACACCGTAAGGAGCAGCGCGTACGCTCAAACGACCGAGTATTCTTCCACCAGCGTAGTGGTTACAAAAACTGGGACGACACAAATCCTTTTCGAGTACGACAGCGGCGGAGCTCGTGCTCTGGGCGTTCAGCCTGCTGGAAATTCCACCTGGTTCCGAGGTTATAAGTATGCCGGTGGGTTTGAATATCCCCGGGCCAGCGGCGGCAATTTGAGTGTAATCAATGTTGTCAGCTTGGAAGACTATGTAAAAGGTATTGTCCCATATGAAATGCTTGGGTCATGGCCCTTGGCGGCCCTGGAAGCTCAAGCCGTCTGTGCCCGCACTTTTGTTTGCGGTCATACCAAGCACTTGAGTTCCCAAGGCTTCGACGTCTGCGCCACCCAAGACTGCCAGGTCTACTATGGTCAGGGCAGTGGAAGCAACGGCCCAACCAGTACCAGCAATCAAGCGGTGGACAACACTGCCGGGCTATGTATTTACTACAATGGCACAATTGTACAGAATGCTGTTTACCACTCCTTCGACGGTGGCGCGACAGAAGACGGCGCGAACGTTTGGGGTACGGAAACGGGGTACTTGAAAGGCAAGCTGGACCCCTATGAATCTCAAACGAATGTGCCAAACTACAGCTATACTGTAACCTACACCCCAGCGGAACTGAGCTGGATTCTGGACCAAAAGGGCCACTCTGTCGGTACGGTGCAGGATGCTTACGTTTCGGAATACACGCCGCTTGGGAATGTTTACAAGGTGACATTTGTGGGCACAAGTGGAACGGAGACCGTAACAGGCGAAACCTGCCGTACCATTTTTTACAGCAGCACCTATAACAAATCGGTTACCAGTATGCGCTTCCGCATCAACGGTAAGGGTGCAGACAGCTGGGGCGCCTCCGGTATTTCCACCACCGGCGGATTGCTGTCTTCCCTAAACGGTGCAGCCGCCATCACCGGAAGCGGCGCGGTGGAAACGGTGTGGGGCGATGCTGCATCAGCAATCACAGCTTCTGGTGTTGCACCAGTCACCAGCGGAACGGCCGTCCCAGCCCCAGTCACCAGCAGTGGAAACAATAGCGGAAACTTTGTAATCACCGGCACCGGAAGCGGACACAACGTGGGCATGAGCCAATACGGTGCAAAAGCCATGGCGGAACTTGGGTATGATTTCCGGGATATTTTGGAATTCTATTATACGGACATTACAATCAATTGAGGATAGAATATGAAAACCAGTGATTTTTATTATGACCTGCCCCCGGAACTGATTGCGCAGACACCCATCCAACGCCGGGACAGTTCTCGCCTGATGATGTTGAACCGGGAGACAGGCAAAGTCGCCCACCAGCATTTTTACGATCTGCCAGAATTCCTTCGTTCTGGCGACTGTTTGATTTTGAACGACTCCCGGGTGCTTCCGGCCCGTCTGCTGGGTCAACGTTTACCGGGCGGAGGCACATGCGAGGTGCTTTTGTTAACCGACCGGGGTGAAAACATTTGGGAGTGCCTGGTACGTCCTGGACGGAAACTGCGCCCTGGCGCACGTATGACTTTTGGCAATGGGGAATTGTCCGCTGAGGTGGTCGGCGAGGCGAATGACGGCAACCGCTTGGTACAGTTCCGCTATGAAGGAATTTTCCTGGAAGTGCTGGACCGCCTTGGCAAGATGCCCCTGCCTCCATACATCAAGGAGGAGCTGCTAGACCGTGAACGGTACCAAACCGTTTATTCTAAAGTGCTGGGCAGTGCGGCAGCCCCTACAGCGGGCCTGCACTTCACGCCGGAACTGCTGGATACCATCGCCGCCAAGGGAATCGGCATAGGCTATGTGACGCTTCATGTAGGTCTTGGCACCTTTCGCCCGGTGAAGGAGGAAACTGTGGAAGGCCATGCCATGCACAGCGAATTCTGCACCATCCCGCCGGAGACGGCTGCGTTAATCAACCGCACCAAAACGGCGGGAGGACGGTGCATCTGCGTTGGTACAACTTCCTGCCGGACGCTGGAATCCTGGGCCGGGGAAGATGGGCACATGGAACCAAAATCCGGCTGGACAAATATTTATATCTATCCTGGTTATCGTTTCAAGGTCATGGATGGTTTGATTACAAATTTCCATCTGCCAGAAAGCACATTAGTGATGTTGGTGTCCGCTTTCGCCGGACGGGAGCAGGTACTGGCGGCATACCGCGAGGCAGTCGCAGAGCGCTACCGTTTTTTCTCCTTCGGCGATGCGATGTTTTTATATTAAGGGGGGTACAGACATGCAATTGGCAGATCTCCCCAATATTGGCCCCGTCCTAGCGGAAAACTTACGGCGCGCTGGCATCAAGACTCCAGAAGAATTCCGTACAGTAGGAACTTGCGAAGCATTTCTGTGTATCCGTACCCAAGTAGACCCCAGGGCCTGTTTCCACCAGCTCACAGCTCTGGCCGGAGCGGAGGCAGGTGTCCCGAAAAAAGTCCTTTCGCCGGAGCGCAAGGCTGAACTGCGCTGTTTCTTTAACAAACTATAACAAATAGATTGGAGAGCATACATGTTTAACCTGTTAAGAACGGAAGGCCGTGCCCGCCGCGGCGAGTTTACCTGCGCCCACGGCGGCGTAGTGCAAACGCCGGTTTTTATGAATGTTGGCACGCAAGCGGCGATCAAGGGCGGCGTGTCGGCTCAAGACCTGCGGGATGTGGGCTGTCAGATTGAGTTGAGCAACACATACCACCTGCACCTCCGCCCTGGTGACAAGCTGGTTCGGCAACTGGGCGGGCTTCATAAGTTTATGAACTGGGACGGCCCAATCTTGACGGACTCCGGAGGCTTCCAGGTATTTTCCCTGGCGTCTCTGCGGCGCATCAAAGAGGAGGGGGTCTATTTTTCCTCCCACATCGATGGTCGGAAGATTTTTATGGGGCCGGAGGAATCCATGCAAATCCAGTCCAACCTTGGCAGCGACATCGCCATGGCCTTTGATGAATGTGTTGAGAATCCAGCTGCCTATGAGTATGCCAAAGCTTCCTGTGAACGTACACTGCGTTGGCTGGCGCGGTGTAAAACCGAGCATGACCGCCTGAACGCCCTTCCGGACACGCTGAACCCTGGGCAACTGCTGTTTGGCATCAATCAAGGCGCAACGTTCCCTGACCTGCGAGCATGGCACATGGACGAAATTGCCAAGCTGGACTGTGACGGCTATGCTATTGGCGGTTTGGCTGTTGGCGAGCCAACTCAAGTAATGTATGACATCATCGAGATGGTAGAACCTCATATGCCGGCGGACAAGCCCCGTTATCTGATGGGCGTTGGTACCCCCAGCAACATCATTGAGGCAGTCGCCCGGGGTGTAGACTTTTTCGACTGTGTAATGCCTTCCCGCAACGGGCGCCATGGTAAGCTGTTCACTTGGGAAGGGACCGTCAATATCCTGAACGAGAAGTACTCTGCTGACACCCGGCCTGTCAGTGAGAGCTGTGGCTGTCCATTGTGCCGCAACTACTCCCGCGCCTACCTGCGCCATTTATTCAAGGCGGACGAAGTGCTGGCCCTGCGCCTTGCAGTGCTGCACAACCTGTATTTCTACAACGAACTCGCTGCTCACATCCGTCAGGCGCTGGACGAAGGCAGGTTTGCGGAGTTCCGCAGCCAGTACAGCGAGCAGCTGGCAAAGCGGGCATAACAGCCCGTTTTAAGGAATATTATCAGAGCGATAAGCCGGAAGATATGATGGAGAGACAAAATGAATATTAGAAAAGCCAACCCCGATGATTTATCAAGAGTAGCTGAAATATATGTATTTAATAACCGGGTAAATTTTTCCCCATAATTAAAGATGGAGGGTTCTTTTTTGGCGAGCTGCAAGTTGTTTCGTTGGTGGATTATTACTTCAAGAAAGATGCAGTTATCAAAACCATATAGGTATTTGACGACGGGTTGATAAAAGTCTTTACACAGATGAGCGAAACATTAAATGTAGATACGTTTTTTCAAAGCGAGGAGATTGGACACAAATTAATTGAATATGCGAATAAAGAACTCCATGCAGATAATTTATATGCATTAGAAAAGAATGTAAGGGCAATTTCGTTTTACAAAAGGTATGGGTTTCATTTGACAGGTCAGAAAAAATATGAAGAAGGTACAACCGAATATCTTGTAAAATTAGAAAGATCGTGCCAAACAATCAGGTAATGGTCCATAGCAAAGACTGCATTTCCTTTCCGTTGACATTTTTTCGGCAAGCGTTATAATAGAGGTGAGAGATTTTGCCCAAGGGGGCAATTATAAGGGAGGACACACACATATGACTTATCCCATTGAAGTAGCGGGCCTACAGCGGGAGCTTCCGATCTGCAAGGTTTCGGATGAGCTGTACATCGGCGCGTTCATCTGTTTTGGAGACGCGGAGCTGACGGTTGCTTGTGCCCGGGAGCTGTTGAAATTGGTTCCCACAGAAGAATATGACTACCTTCTCACCGCTGAAGCCAAAAGCATCCCTCTAATCCACGAGATGGCACGGCAGTCCGGTGCATCCAAATATTTTATCGCCCGGAAGGGCCCCAAGGCATACATGCCGGACCCTATCCATGTGGAAGACCAATCCATCACGACGGCCGGGACCCAGCGTTTGTACTTAGGCCGTGACGAGGCGAACCTTATCCGCGGAAAGCGGATTCTGATTATTGACGACGTGATCTCCACTGGCGGTTCTCTCCTGGCGATGGAATCCCTGGTGAAACTGGCAGGCGGCACAGTCGCCGGCAAGATCGCCGTTTTGGCGGAGGGCGATGCTCAAAAGCGGGAGGATATCAAATTTTTGGCCCCGCTGCCGCTGTTCAACGCTGACGGCTCTATAAAAGGCTGAGAACAGAAACTGGTATGCCGCTGCAAAACGGTGTACCAGTTTTTCATCTTTCCATCAAGCCGGAAACCTCTGTATCCTTTGCGCCGCAATATATGCAACTGCTGGTTGACAAAGTTCCACCCGCCGCGTTCTTGCTTTTTCTGGCGGAATATCCTACCATCAAGGCAATACAAGGAAAGTGAGATGATCGCATTGAAGACATTTGCGGAGAAGTTATCCGAGCTGCGCCGAAGAGAGGCATTATCTCAGGAACAGCTTGCGGAAAAGCTGGGGGTAACCCGGCAATCGGTGAGCAAATGGGAAAGCGGCACAGCGGTGCCGGAACTTGGAAAACTAATTACATTGTCGGAACTATTTTCTGTTAGCGTGGACTACTTGGTAAAGGACGGGATCGAAGAACCGGAGCACCCGGCAGAGGCTTCCACAGCAAAGTTGGAGAAGCAGGTGGAGGAGCTAACCCAATACTTCCACGGCTGGGCCTGGGAGAGTAAGACAAAAATTTGGGGGCTGCCTCTGGTTTCCATCCATTTTTGCTTTCATCCCCATAGAATACAGAACCGAAGCATAGCGAAGGGGATAATCGCCATCGGCAATATTGCGGTAGGGGTATTTTCCCTGGGGCTGTTGAGCGTGGGCCTGTTCAGCATCGGGGTGACATCATTGGGACTTTTATCCTTAGGGGCCGTAGCCTTTGGACTAGCGGCGCTGGGGCCGGTAGCAATTGGCCTCATGGCTTTTGGGCCAGTTGCCGCTGGTCTTTGGTACGCGGGTGGCGTGGCAGCGTTAGGCGGTAAGATCGCCGTCGGTGTGACCGCCGTTGGGGAAACCGCTGTAGGCTACGACGCTGCCGGGGCACATACGCTTCTTTGGGGCGACGGGCTGACACGTACAGAAGTGGAAGCATTTCTTTTACAGCACCATCCAAATCTCTGGAAACCTGTGCTGAATTTGCTAAGCATCTTTGGCGCAAATATCAAATAGAAAAAAAGAGACGCCGCATGGCGTCTCTTTATATGTTGGCAATCTGCTCCTCAATCAGTTTATGAACCCGCTCCACATCCTGGATTTCCTCAAAAAGAATTTGAATTCTATAGCGGTGTCGTAAAACCCAGCGCCTCGCCCAGATGGTTCCACTGCCGTCTCTGCGAACCTTTACTTCAAGAATAGGGTATTTTTGCAGAAGGTCGTGGATCGAGTAAGCCTCCAAGCGTTTCGGCTTCTGGATAAGAATCCGCTGGTCTGTCAAGGCATAATGCAATTTAGACAACCGCCGGAACTTGAAAAAGAGATGTACCACGGAGAAACACAGACCAGTGAAAAGGTAGGGGATTGAAAACAGCAGAATAAAGACACGTATATCAGGGAGTGCCACAGCAAGAACGAAGATGCAAACACATGGAATCAACAGGCCCGCGCTGAGGATCAGGAAAAGCCAATCTGTTTTGTTTAAGCGGAAGCCCTTTTCTGGCTGTCCCCACCAAAGGAGTTGTTCTCCCGGCTGTACAGCCTGTCGGATGTCCTTGACCGGCGGCAGTTGTACTTCCCCATTCGTTGAAATTCTCATTTCCCCAAAACCTCCTTTCGGATGTACGCAAACGCGGCATCCTCGCCTTCGTCCCGGAGCTTAACCAGCATTGTTTCCAACAGCGCGGAGGTAGCGGGATGCAGAAGGAGCTGTCGTCCCTTGCCCTTGAGGAAGAACTGATAAGGGTCGCCGTCGGCGTAATCCTTACCACGGTACACTTTGCTGGCGGCGAGGCGGTCGCAGAACATCTCCGCCACATATTTTTTCGGCATTTCCACACCGCCGATGCCGCTGCCGTCGGACTGATAGTCGGTCCAATACTCAAAATGGTGGCGGTTACGGCCCTTGTGGTGGAGCCAGGAGGCGCTGTAGCCGGATTCTTTCCGCTGCTGGTCATTGGGGCTATGATCTCCCTGAAAATATTTTACGCCCGCCCAGAATTCGACGGGGGAGTATTTGGACAAGTCATGGGTCAGCCCCTGCCAATACAGGCCCAGACGGAAACAATATTTCCGTACCAAAGCCCGATGGCGGCTGATGGTTTTCAAATGGCCCCAGAAATGCAAAATGATCACCTCGAAATCTCTGCCCACAGTATAGCACATTCCACCAGAAAAAACGAGATATTTTTGCATGGAATTTCACAAGCGGCAGAAACTAACCTCTGGCAGGGCGGGAAACCCCGGCTTGCAATTTTCCTGGGAGCAATTCCCGGCAGGGGAGATGGATACCATGAGCGCCGTGATTTACGACTGCCCATTTGGCTGGGAACGGCTATTACCCTTTGGTTCCCGGCGTCTGCGCACAGCAAAGGAGCTGACAGAACACAACTGGACGCTCCTGGCGCTGACGCCCACAGGCTGCCTGCGCTTAGGGGACCGGAAGCCAGTATGCCGTCTGCTGCTGGCCCCGGGGGACTGCCCAGAACGTTTGGCAGGTATCCAGGCGGAGACCGTCATTACCTATGGCCTCTCACCCCGGGACAGCCTGACACTTTCCAGCCTGACGGAACCACTGTTATGCATCCAGCGCACACTGCCCCGGCTGGACGGGACAACCGTCGACCCACAAGAACTGCCCTTGCCTCCGCTTCCGGCTCCAGCGGAAGAACTGCTGCCGCTGTTGGGGCTGCGGCTGTTGCAGCTTCCATTGACAGAAGAGCTATTTCCTTGGTAAACTAGCTGCACAAAGGAGGGGGATTTATGGATTTCCAACTTAACCGGGTTCGTCTGGAAGAACGAAAAGTGTTGTATCGTCTCTTGCAATATTCACTTTACGAAGAAAGCGCCCACGACGGGAATGAGATTGGCAGCGATGCTTTGTTCTTGTATCCATGGTTTGATGCCTACTTTACAGACCCAGCACGGGAAGCCTACCTATTCCGGGAACCAGGCAGCGGAAAGTTGCTGGGTTTTGCGATGCTCTATACCGTCGCACGAAACTCCGCCTCTGTCCACAGCATTGTGGAATTTATGGTTTTGCCTCCATATCGGCAGCAGGGTGTGGGGGAAGCCGCTGCCCGTACATGCTTCCAAATGCACACAGGGACATGGGAGGTATCCCCATCCTTTGGCAGTGAAAGCGCCTATTCCTTTTGGGAGCGTGTGATTGGCAGGTACATAGAAGAAACTCCGCGGTTCAAAGAAGGAACTTTTATTTTTTCTGTAATTTCCCGTTGACAAACGCCGTAAATACGATATAATAGCAACTGTTCAAATATGGTTATCAAGCAAAACGCCGTGAAAAAGCCAGCGCCGCGAAACGGTCCCAGAGCGAGAGGGGGACGGTGAAAGCCCCTTGTTTACGCCCCGGCGCAGCCACTTTGGAGCGTCCTGTGAGGAGCGGGACGGTTCATCCCCGTTACCGGATGACTTGAGAGGCCTCTTTGCAGAAAGAGGATAATTAGGGTGGTACCGTGAAGCCAGTCTTCGCCCCTGACGTTGTCAGGGGCGTTTTTTGTGCGGAAAGGAGCTGTCAGATGAAAAATTTTCAGAATTACACCCCGGAAAAATACGCTGGAGCAGACTACCAAAAGGTAGAGGAGGGCATCTACTGGGGAAAGAATCCATATTGGAAGCCGGGCGGCCTCATGGAGGATGTTTTTGTTACCTCCCTGACCTTTGAGATGGAGCCGGACTGCTACGGTGAGGAGGGCGGCTGTCCCCAGGATATCACACAGATTCCCTTTGAAGATATTCTGGACACGTTTTCCGTCTATGTCACGGACTTTTATGACGATCTGAACCAAGCCAGCGGGCGAATCTGCTACCAGGAATTCGGCTCCAGTGATATTGAGAATATCCGGAACCTGCGCACGCTGATCGGTAAACGGTTTTACGCCGCAGCCTGTGAAGAAGATGATGAAGAATATGAAGACGAAGAATATAAAATCGTAATTGAATAATATACAATATATTTTATTGGAGGTAATTGTTATGTCCCATCCCTATCGCGGGCTGAACGAACTGCGGGAGTTGTTCCTCAGCTATTTTGAGAGCAAGGGCCATCTGCGTCTGCCCAGCTTTTCCCTGATTCCGCCCGCCAACGACGCCAGCCTGCTGCTGATCAACAGCGGCATGGCTCCCATGAAAACCTGGTTCACCCGGGAAGAAGAACCTCCCCGCAACCGGGTCTGCACATGCCAGAAGTGCATCCGTACCGGCGACATTGAGAACATCGGCAAAACCGACCGTCACGGCACCTATTTTGAGATGCTGGGCAATTTCTCTTTTGGCGACTACTTTAAGAAGGAAGCCATCCCGTACTGCTGGGAGTTCCTCACGAAGGTTGTGGGCCTGGAGGAGGAGCGGCTGTATCCCTCCATCTATCTGGACGACGATGAGGCCTTTGAGATTTGGAACAAGGACATCGGCATCCCTGCTGAGCGGATTTTCCGGTTTGGCAAGGAGGATAACTTCTGGGAACATGGCGCAGGTCCCTGCGGCCCTTGCTCTGAGGTCTATTATGACCGCGGTGCAGAACACGGCTGCGGCAAGCCCGGCTGCACAGTAGGCTGTGACTGCGACCGTTATATCGAGGTCTGGAACAACGTCTTCTCCCAATTTGTCAACGATGGCGAGGGCCATTATGAGGAGATGAAAAACAAAAACATCGACACTGGCATGGGCTTGGAACGTTTAGCCTGCGTATGCCAGAACGTCGGCTCCCTCTTTGACGTAGATACAGTAATGAATATTACCAACAAAGTCAGTGAGATCACTAACGCTCACTATGGCGAAAGCCACAAGACAGACGTTTCTCTTCGGGTGATTACCGACCACATCCGTTCCGCCGTCATGATGATTTGCGATGGTGTCCTGCCCAGCAACGAGGGCCGGGGCTATGTACTCCGTCGCCTGCTCCGCCGGGCCGCCCGGCACGGACGGCTCTTAGGCGTAAATCACCCCTTACTTTATGAAGTAGTGGACACCGTAGTTCACGAAAATGAAAGTGCCTATCCCGACCTTCGGGAGAAGCAGGACTATATCACCAAGGTCATCCGGGTGGAGGAGGAGAACTTTGCCAGGACCATTGACGGCGGCCTGCGCATCTACAGTGACCTCCTGGACGCTCACAAGGAGCGGGGAGAGACGGTCTTCTCCGGGGCCGACGCTTTCAAGCTCTACGACACTTACGGCTTCCCCATCGACCTGACCGCCGAGATGGTGGAAGAGGAGGGCATGACCGTAGACCGAGCCGCTTTCGACCAACTCATGGAGGAACAGCGATTCCGCGCCCGGAAAGCCCGGGAGGCCCTGGGCGACCTGGGCTGGGCGGGCATCGAGTTCGGCAGCGACGTACCTGCCACGGAGTTCGTGGGCTATGACCAGAACGAGACTGCGGCCACCGTGCTGGCCATCATTGTGGAGGGCGAGTTCCAGGACGAGATTGTCGCCGGGGCCGAGGCCACCATCGTTCTGAACCGCACCACCTTCTACGCCGAGATGGGCGGTCAGACCGCGGACCACGGCGTTATCCTGGCTGGACCGAACCTCCCGACAGAGCGGCTGGAGGCCACGTTCCAGGTCACGGACGTACAGAAGAACAAGGGCGGCAAGTTCCTTCACACCGGTCGTCTGCTGGAGGGCCGTCTGATGGTAGGGGATGCCGTGAGTACCTCCATCGACGTAGAGCGCCGCAAGGCCATCCGCCGGGCCCACAGTGCCACTCATCTGCTGGACGCCGCCCTGAAAAAGGTCCTGGGCGATCATGTCCATCAAGCGGGCTCCCTGGTAGAGCCGGACCGTCTCCGCTTCGACTTCACCCACTTTGAGTCCATCACCCCTGAGCAGCTTAGCGAGATTGATCGGCTGGTCAATGACGCCATTCTGGAGGGCATCCCTGTGGTGACGGAGATCCTGCCAATTGAAGAGGCCAAAAAGAAGGGCGCTATCGCCATGTTTGGCGAGAAATACGGAGACGTGGTGCGCGTGGTGGAAATGGGCGATTTCTCGATGGAATTCTGCGGCGGCACACACCTGGACAACACTGCCAAAGCCGGTTCCTTCCGCATCAAGTCCGAAGGTTCAATAGCCTCCGGCGTACGCCGCATCGAGGCCACGGTAGGCAAGCTGACTCTGGAAACGGTGAACCGGAACCAGCAGGTGCTGTTCCACGTCGCCCAGATGCTCAAGACCACCCCTGGTGAGCTTGAGAGCCGCATTGAGCAGCAGGCGGCGGAAATGAAGGTACTCCGTCAGGCGGTGGAAAAGTACAAGGCCGAGGCGTCTTTGGGTGAGGCACGAAGCTTCCTTATGAGCGCCAAGGATGTAGGTGGCCTGAAGGTCCTAACCGCTCAGCGAGACGCCCTAGGCGCCGACGCCATGCGGAAAATCGGCGATTTCCTCCGGGACAAGGAGCCCAACGTGGTGGGTGTGCTGGCCTCCGTCAACGAGGGGAAGATTACCTTCCTGGCAATCTGTGGCAAGGAAGCCGTTGCCAAGGGCATCAAGGCTGGGGATATCATCAAGACGATTACGCCCATCTGCGGCGGCAAAGGCGGCGGCAAGCCTGACAGTGCCATGGGCGGCGGCACTGACCTCCTGAAGCTGGATGATGCTCTGGCAATGGTGGACGATTTCGTCGCAGAGAGGTTAGGTTGAGATGCTGCCGAAGGACCCGGTCATTTTGCTAAGCTACGTCAATACGAAGCTGCGGGATGAGTATGCAAGCTTGCAGGAGTTGTGCGCATCCTTGGACGTCAGCGAGTCTCAGATTTGTGAGACGCTCTCCGCGTTGAACTATGAATACAATCCCACGCGAAATCAATTTGAATAAGAAGGAGGTTTTATCAAATGGCAGATTGTCTATTTTGCAAAATCATCGCCGGCGAGATTCCCAGCAGCAAGGTATATGAGGATGAGCAGTGCTATGCGTTCAAGGACATTGCGCCCCAAGCGCCCACGCATTTTCTGGTGATTCCGAAGGCGCATATCGGTTCGGTGTCTGAGATTACAGCGGAAAACAGCCCGATTGTCGCCCATATCTTTGAGGTAATTGCGAAGCTGGCGAAGGAGCAGAGTCTGAAGAGCTACCGTGTAGTCTCCAACATTGGAGAGCAAGCCGGCCAGAGCGTCTTCCACCTGCACTTCCACGTCCTCAGCGGCCGCGACATGACATGGCCTCCGGGCTGATTCAAAATTATCGCCGTAATTTGCCAACGTCTGGTGCAGAGCATTGAACTTCAGCCATTCCATAGCTGGAAGATTTGAACCCCCCATTTCTCTTTTCTCTCCGAGAGAAAAGAGAAATGGGCCGTTCACGGTCCAAAGAGAAAAGAGCGTATTCAGGTGCAGTGCTTGAATACGCTCTTTTTCTTTTAATTGACGAGAAGACCACACTGATTTGCTCCTGCGTCTATTTCCGCTGTCGCTGCTGCGGTGGGTGAGGGGGAAGGAACACTTCTTACATCACCTTTTGATAGTATCCAATCAAAAAGACGTCAAGAACGCTCCTAAGTACAAATATGCTTACCGCAAGCAGTGTTACCCAAAGAGGTGCGTCTAGCCCAATCGACACCCATGCCACCACCATAACACCCCATTGAAGAATGTCACCGGATACGGCTTTCGCCCGCCGCTGGATTGCAGTATTTCGCTCATCCTTTACCGCAATCTCCTTTTTCCTTGCTTCTTCTGGGTGCTTCCACTCACTGTACAACATCAGTAGCTGCACCAATGCCATCGCGCACAGACCTGATCCACCGCCCATCATCATGCCGCCAACAATGTCCGAAATCGAAAAACGCCGCAGAGCCAACGCTGTTACCGCTAAACATAGGCCAATTATGCACAAAACAAGATAAAACCGAATTTTCCTTTTCATAATGGTTCCTCCTCATAAATAAAAATTTCTTCGATTGGGATGCCAAAATACCGTGATATCTTGAATGCTAGCAAAATGGATGGATTATACCGCCCCCGTTCCAATGAACCGATCGTTTGTCGGGATACTTCCAACGCATCCGCCAATTCTTCCTGACAAAGTCCCTTGGCCTTGCGCAGTTCTTCCAGCCGGTTTTTCATTGTTTACCCCCTTTTTTCTTGTATGGAAAGCGCGCTTTCCATTTTTAGTATAGACCAGATTCCCCATAATGTCAAGTAAGCTTTCCATAAAATTTTGTGGACAAACCTGGAATAGAGCAGGACGAGCCGTCATAGAGTGAAGTAACCAAAGAAAGGGGGAACCTCCCTTGACAAAGAATTTAAACATCCTGCGATATGAAGAAGCTGCTGGAATCCTGCCAAACCGTCTCCGAAAGCTGGCGTTGGCTCTGCCGGATGAACAAAAAGCCGTTGCGGAAGAACTCCGCCTCCGGGCTGGACGGCCCTTGACGGTTTTGCTGCCGCAGGGCGAAATTTCCTTTGATGCCGTTGTGGAACCGGAAGAATTGGAAATCCTCTGTGATCTTGCGACGGAATTTTCCCGCTACGCAGCCGCTGAATCCCTGCGGGAAGGCTTTTTGCCTGTTCGGGGCGGGTTTCGGATTGGCTTATGCGGTACGGCTGTGATGAAAGGCGGCGTGAACACAAACCTGAAAAATCTATCATCGGCGGCAATCCGTATTGCTCGGGAACGGAAGGGGATTGCAGACGCAATTGCCCCCTTACTGCTGCCCTCTGGCAGGTTTGTAAACACACTGATCCTATCGCCGCCGGGCGGCGGCAAAACAACCCTGCTGCGGGATTTAGTGCGGAGGCTGTCAGAAGGTTCCGATGTTCTTATACCCCAACGTATTTCCTTGATCGACGAACGGGGAGAGGTCGCGGTAATGCACCAAGGCGAGCCACAGATGGACGTCGGACCACACACAGATGTTTTGGACGCCTGTCCAAAAGCATTGGGCATCCCTATTGTCTTACGGGCTATGAATCCACAAATCATTGCAGTAGACGAGATCACAGTCCAACAGGACTTGACAGCCATTTCAATGGCGGCAGGATGTGGTGTTGGGCTGCTGGCAACCATCCATGCCGCAAACCAGACAGAATTGCTGCAAAAGCCGCTCTACCGCCAGTTGCTGGAGAATCAGATTTTCCGTATGGCAATTCGTATTATTTCCAGTGAAAAAGGACGGGCCTACGAGGTGGAGGAACTGCCATGTTGAAATTATTAGGAAGTCTCTGTATTTTGGGTGGCGGGGTGATGGCCCGTTATTACCATTTTGCTGCCCACCGCCGGAAACGGGATACGCTGTCTGACCTACTGTCGGCTTTACGGCGAATGGCAGAAACCGTCCGCATGGCTCGGACGCCCCTTCCGGCACTCTTGGACACGTTAGCAGTCAACTGCACTTCGGACGCCGCCGCTTTTTTCGCCGGTGCCGCAGACGCCGCACGCCATGGCGAGGTTCTTCCAGATATCTGGAGGAATTTGGCGCAAAGTTTGCCTCTGGACAAAGGGGACATGGCCGCCGTAGTATCTCTGGGCAGCAGTCTGCAAGGCGACGAAGAAACCGTTTGCAAGGCCGTTTCAGCGGTGGCATACCAACTTGCCAAGAGTGTGGAGGAAACTGAACGCAAGCGTCCAGAGGAAGAAAAACGGGCGACGGCACTCTGGTTTTCAGCAGCAGCGCTTCTGGTGATTTTACTGATATGAGGAACGCAAAATGGATGTGGATTTGATTTTCAAGATTGCCGCTATTGGCATCTTGGTGGCGGTATTGAACCAATTGCTTGTCCGTTCCGGCCGGGAGGAACAGGCCATGATGACAACCCTGGCGGGGCTGGTAGTGGTCTTGATGATGATGGTACAGGAGATCAGTAACCTGTTCAATCTGATTAAGACCCTATTCAATTTTTAGCTATGGAGCCTGTCATCCGAGCCACGGTATTATGCGTGGTAACGGCGCTTTTGGCGTTGGTTTTAAAAAAGGGGACGCCGGAAGCAGCGCTTCTGCTGACATTGGCGGCGTCAATCGTTGTTCTGCTGTCCCTGTCGGAGAGCTTGAATGCTCTGTTGGACTTTTTAGAAGAGTTGGTTGAGCGCAGCGGCATTTCGCACGAGCTGTTCATCCCTTTATACAAAACGGTAGGAATCGCGCTGGTGGTAAGGGTAGGCGGAAACCTCTGCCGGGACGCCGGGGAATCGGCTTTAGGTTCTGTGGTGGAGACGGTGGGAGCTGTTTGTGCACTATTGGCGGCAGTGCCGCTTCTACGGGCGGTCCTGTCGCTGTTACTGGAGCTGATGCAATGAAACGATGGTTTTGTATCTTATTTTTTCTCCTAGTTTTGACTGTGGACGCAAAGGCGGCAGAACTCCCTCATGAGCTGACAGACGCCCAGCCCAAGGCAGCGGATCTATTGAGAGATACTGTCCTATCTGGTCCAGCAGGTCTCACCGACGGTATTGAGACGATTTTAGAGCAAATCGGTCAACAGGCTGGAACCGTTCTGCGCCAACGCCTGCGGGGAGCAGCATCGATCTTGCTGGTGGTTGTAATCTGCGGCGCGGCAGACGGCTTTGCCCAAAGTATGGGGGGTGAAAAAGCGGCAGCATACCTTCCCATGGTTGGAACCTTGGCGGTAACGCTGCTGACGGCAGGCAGTCTGGACGATCTCATCGGCCTGGGTGCAGAAACCATTGAGGAACTGAACCTCTTTTCCAAGGCACTGTTGCCCACACTTGCAGCAGCGACGGCAGCCTCTGGCGCGGTCACAACCGCAACATTTCAACAGGTCACAACGGTTTTCCTGGCAGACTTATTGTTGACCCTCATCAATAACCTGCTGCTGCCCCTAGTGTACTTATACATTGGTGCGTTAGCTGCTGGGGCGTGTTTGCCGGAGAATCGCTTGGGAGCCATTGCAGAAAGCCTCAAGAAAGTGATCACCTGGATGCTGACCACATCTCTGCTTCTGTTCACAGTATATCTCTCGGTTGTACGGGTAGTTGCAGGGGCAGCGGACGGGGCCAGCGTAAAAGTTGCGAAAGCGGCCATTTCCGGCGTCGTCCCAGTAGTAGGCGGCATCATCGCTGAGGCAACAGAAACCGTCTTAGCTGGTGCGGGAATGCTAAAAAACACCATTGGCGTTTTTGGAATGTTGGCAATCTTGGCAGCCTGTGCTTATCCATTTTTACAGCTTGGTGTACAATATTCGTTGTACAAACTATCCGCGTTCCTGGCGGCCGCGATTGGTGCGCCTGGCCTGTGTAAGCTGATTGACGGCCTAGGTGGTGCGTTTGGCTTGGTGTTGGGCATGACGGGGAGTTGTGCGCTGCTGTTGTTTATTTCGGTTCTGGCTTCCATGTCGGCGGTGGTCCTATGATCGGCGCGGTGCGGACGTGGCTGACCTCCATCACGGCAGTAACGCTCCTACTGTCTGTGGTACAGCTTCTCGTTCCAGAGGGGACCATGCGAAAAGTCGCGAGCTTTACCGGCGGACTTCTGCTCCTGGCGGCGCTGCTTCAGCCAATCTTAAAGGCCGATATAACCCAGCTGCATCTAAGCCTCTCTGAATACAGCGAGGCCATCGAAGACTGTGCAGAGGAGCTGGAAACCGCCGGAAAAGAAGAACTGGCAGGAATCATAGCGGAGCAGACGGCGGCATATATATGGGACAAAGCGGACGCGCTGGGGCTGGAAATAGACGTTCAAGTCAAAACAGAACCGGGGGAGGATGGCACACCGCTGCCGGTTTCTGTAGAGCTGGAAGGTCCCCAGTCCCTGGAACTGGCGGAGTGGATGGCGCGGGAGCTTGGGATTCCGGCAGAGAGGCAGGTTTGGCATGAAGGAAAAAACTGAAGGAGTGCGAAAGATATGGGACAGGTACAAATACGCGGCGCTGGTGGTTCTGATCGGCGCGGGGCTTCTGCTGTGGCCTGGTGGCGGCATAAACTTGCGGCCCTCCAAGGAGCCGGAGGCCCAAGAGGAGAAAGCCACCCGGGATTTACAGAAGGAGATGGCAGAGATCCTGAGTACGATGAGCGGTGTGGGCCAGGTACAGGTAATGCTGACGATGGACTCCGATGGCGAACGCCAACTGGCTCAGGACGTCCAGCTGAGCTACAGCGGAAGCACGGCGGCTCCAGAGGACTATTCCCGGCGAACAGAGACCGTCCTGATCGACAACGGGGACGACGCAGTGACGGTACGAACGACGTACCCGACGTACCGGGGAGCGTTGGTGGTCTGCGAGGGCGGAGACAAGGCGGAGGTGCGGTTAGCGGTGACAGAGGCGGTCGCCGCCTTGACTGGGTTATCCACCGACCGCATTACAGTGGCAAAATGGCAGTGATTATTTGGAGGAGGAAAAAGCCCATGAATGCAAGATGGAAACGGAATGTAGTAGTTGCCACAATGGCGGTGCTGGTCTGTGCGGCAGTAGCGCTGAATTGGAAGTACACTGGCCAGGATGTAACTGATGCAGCCGGCAAAATTCTCGGAGAGGCAACGTTAGTATCCAAGCAGAACGAAACTGGTGAACCGTCTGACGGTACTGTCCCTGGAACAGACAGCGAAACTGGAGAAACAGGAGAAGATGCAGAAACTGGCTTTCTGACAGATGAGACAGAAGTTTACACCGGTTCCGACTACTTCGCATCCGCCCGGCTGACCCGCCAGCAGGCTCGGGACAACGCCATTTCCCTGCTGCAAGAGGCAGCGGCGCAGGAAAATGCCGATCAGGCAGTTGCAAACGAGGCGTCAGAGGGTATCCAGGTTCTGGCATCGTACACCTTGAAGGAAGCACAGATCGAAAATCTAGTTACCGCCAAGGGCTATGCCGACTGTGTTGCTTTCATGAGCGACGAAAGCGTAAGTGTGGTCGTTTCCACCGAAAGCGGCGAGCTGACGGCGGAGGACGTTGCAAAGATCAAAGACATCACCATGTCCGAAACCGGATTTTCTGCCAATGGAATTAAGATCATGGCGTCAAATTAGTAGTTGTAATTTTTACCGGGATATGATAAGATACTTCCGAATAATTGAGCAAGGTTTTAATTTTACCAAGGATGTTATAAGGAGAGTTGTGCAATGGCCGAAAGCAAGGAATACATGACCCTGCCAGAGGAAAACGGCAGCATCAATATCGCGGAGGAAGTCATCGCTGCCATCGCCGTGGGTGCAGTCCGGGAAGTGGAGGGCGTCGCAGGTATGATGACCTCCCTGGGCGGCAGTGTGAGCGATTTGGTGACAAATCGGAAGAACGCACAGAAGAGTATCAGGGGCGTAAAGATCGATATGACCGGCGCGGCTTTGACATTGGATTTGTATGTAACTGTGCAGTATGGGCACCCCATCCCCGAGGTCGCACGGAACGCCCAGACGGCAGTATCCTCTTCGGTGGAGGCCATGACTGGCTGTGCTGTGGAGGCGGTCAATATTCACGTCGGCGGCGTGACATTGAGCTGAAAAACATCCGCTAATATGCTGCAAAGGACGTTAAAAGTTTATGGTACGGAACACCGCCCGGGAGATTGCCATCCATCTCTCTTATGAATTGAGTTTCACCGATAAGACCGTCGATGTGCTGCTGGACCAGCGTTTAACGGCGGAAGCTTTCGCTGAATGGGCAGAGGAGGACCCCCTTTACCGGGAGGCCCCCGACACTATACAAACCACCTATATCCGCCGTCTGGTCAAAGGCGTAGATGAACATGGTGCAGAGCTGGACGGCTATATCGAAAAATACGCCAAGGGCTGGCGCTTCGCCCGCATCCCTCTGGTGGCTTCAGCCATCATGCGGGTGGCGATGTATGAAATCTTGTACATGCCGGACATTCCTAACGGCGCGGCGATCAACGAGGCCGTAGAGATCGCTAAGAAGTATGAGACGCTGGAAACCGTGAAATTTATCAACGGGATTCTGGGCAGTTTTGTGCGGCAGGAAATCGCAGAATAAACAAAAATTGGCAGAGCGGAGACGGTAAACACCGTTTTTCCGGCTCTGCCTCTTTCCGTGGGCAGATGGAGGGGAGTACAGGCAATGGCAAGAGAGGCTGTTTGGGAAATTCGGAAACTCATAACATATGCGCCGCTGGCCATTGGGATTGTCTTAGGCGTCCTGTGTTTGGTGGAGGCAGATGATCGGCTGTTCCTTTTTACAATTATCCTTCTGATGCTTGGCATAGTTCCTATTATTATTTTTTTCGAGGACAACCCCCTTCCGCTGGTGCTGGGCGGCTTGTTTACCCTTGCATCAGGCATTTTCCTATGTTATTTTATTTATACGGTTTCTGCGCCTCTGGAGCAAGAAGAATTAACAGAAATTCAGGGGACATTTGCGTCTATCCGTATAATCCGTCGGCGTGGGCTGGATGATTACTGCATCCAACTTCAAGGCGACAATACCCCTTACCGCGGATTGACATTCTTGGATTTTCCGGGGGTAGCAATCTCCGAAACGGCCCAGGAAGGCGACACTGTGGAAATTCTATACAGCGAAGGGCAACGGAGCCGCAGCATTTATGCTTTCCGCTTAAACGGAAGGGATTTTCTATCTTATGAGACAACCTGCCGTGCCAGAGATGAAAACCGGAAAGCCGCGTGGTTTCTTTTGATTATCCCGGCGGCAGTGTGTATATTCCGGCTATGGGGTGCTTTCCAGATTTCCAGGAAACAATCTTACCGGAAACAATATCGCTACACTGGGCGGCGACGGTAAGAACCGAACAAAGGAGATTTGCATGGAACAACATATTTTCAGCGTCACAGAGCTGAACCAGACAATCAAAGATTTGTTGGACGCTACGCCGAAGCTTCAAAACCTCTATGTCCGAGGTGAGCTTTCCAATTATAAGGTATATCCATCTGGACATCATTATTTTACCCTGAAAGACAAAGAGGGCGCTTTGCGCTGCGTGATGTTTCGTGGGCAAGCATCCAAATTGCGTTTTCGTCCCGACAATGGCATGAAAGTTATCCTGCAGGGGCGTGTCACTGTGTTTGCGCGGGATGGAGCCTACCAGCTCTACTGCAACGCCATTACCCCAGAGGGTACAGGCGACCTGGCGGTTGCTTTCGAGCAGCTGAAAGCGAAATTGTACACTGAGGGATTATTTGACCCGGCCCACAAAAAGCCTCTGCCGCGCTATCCAGAAAAAATCGCCATTATCACCTCATCCGCCGGCGCCGCAGTACATGACATAATCCGGATTTTGAATCGGCGGTATCCCCTGGCAAAAGTGATTTTATTACCTGTCCGCGTCCAGGGCGCGGAGGCTCCGCCGGAAATTGTCGGAGCTATCCGCTACGCCAACCGCTGGAAAATTGGCGACGTCATCATTACAGGCCGAGGCGGTGGTTCCATCGAAGACCTCTGGGCCTTCAATGATGAACGTGTTGCCCGTGCGATCTACGAATCGGAGCTGCCAGTCATCTCTGCCGTAGGCCACGAGCCAGACATCACCATTGCTGACTTTGTTGCAGACGCCCGCGCCTCAACGCCTTCCAACGCGGCAGAAATTGCTGTACCGGACCAATTAGAGCTCCAGAGATGGCTGCGAAATTCCAGTATACGCATAGAGCAAGCACAAACTGCTCGCCTCACAGCACTTCGCCAGCATTTGAACACCCTGGCATCTACCCGTGTGATGCAGAATCATCTTTCCTATATACAAGATAAACGGATGGAGTTGGTTCATCTTCAGCAGCGGTTGTTGGACTTGTCCAGTGGACAGGTTTCCCGAAAGCGGGCACGGTTTTCCACCCTGGCGGCAGCAATGGATGCAATGAGCCCACTGAAGGTACTGGGCAGAGGCTATGCCATGGTCCAGGGGCCATCTGGCAAGATTCTGCGAAGCTATCAGGACACAGCTCCAGGAGAACAAGTATCTGTCACTTTAGGCGCTGGTGGTTTGATAGCTATTGTACAGCAAACCTACGAAAAGGAGAAAAAGCAATGAGTGAGAAAAAGATGTCGTTTGAGCAGCAGATCATCCGCTTAGAGGAAATCGTTGCAGCACTGGAAAAGGGCGATGCGCAGCTGTCCGATTCCTTGGTTCTGTTCGAAGAAGGGACAAAACTGATCACCGCCTGTTCTAAGGAACTGGATCAAGCAGAACAGCAGGTTGTGAAACTGATGAAAAGCGCGGACGGAACACCCGCAGAGCTGCCGTTTGAATCCGGGGAACAAGAGGGATAGCCGATGGATTTCACAAAAGAACTCGACACCGCCCGGCAGCTGGTAGAAAACCGCCTGACGGCATTTTTTCCTGGCAGCGGACTTGCAGAAGCCATGCGCTACAGTCTCCTGGCAGGCGGTAAGCGCATTCGTCCCATCTTAACGATGAAATTCTGTGAAGCGGCAGGAGGCACCATGGAAGAGGGGTTGGATTTTGGCTGTGGTATTGAAATGCTGCACACGTACTCGTTGATTCACGATGATTTACCTTGCATGGACAACGATGATCTTCGCCGCGGCAAACCAACAAATCATATTATTTTTGGCGAATGTACCGCTGCACTGGCAGGTGACGCCTTACAAGCGGCAGCCTTCCAGACTGTGCTGTCCGCCGAAGGCACATGGCGGCACGGCGGCGCGGCCTCTAAGGCGCTGGCAGCAAAGCTGCTGGCAGAAGCCGCCGGCCTGGAAGGCATGTGCGGAGGCCAATATTGGGACACCTTACCTGTGAAAGCCCCCCGTACTGTGGAGCAGCTGACTGCGATCAATGACAAAAAAACCGGTGCGCTCTTGCGCGCAGCATGTATGATGGGTGTAGCAGCTTCTCTTGGTCATAGGGATGTTGATAGCGTTTGTATGGAGGCTGCACAGAATTATGCAACGAATTTAGGCCTTGCATTTCAAATCCAGGACAATCTCCTAGATGCAACCTCCACTACGGAAACCCTGGGAAAACCAGTTGGTTCTGATGAGGCAAATCACAAGACCACCTATGTAACGTTGCTGGGCGTTGAGGAATGTACCCATCAAGTACAAGCCTATACCGCCAAGGCCAAAGCCGCACTGGAACGTGGAACCTGGCCAGGTGGTACAACGTTTTTATGCACACTCGCGGACAGCCTTGCGGAACGAACCAACTGAGGCCATTCGAGCCTGCTTGAAAAAACACGTATGAATTCTACAGAATCTGTGGTATAATAGCCACTGTGTGGCTATTATACCTTACATACTCCTTTATAAATTCAACAGGATACCATAACAAAGGAGCATCAAGCGGCCTGGAGCAGAGCCGCAGCAAAAGAGGGACGCATTGTGGCGAAAAGTATATTACATACCATTGAAAACAAGCGGAACAAGTTTTCCAGAGGACAAAAACGGATTGCAGCTTATATTTTGGAGCATTACGACAAAGCAGCTTTTATGACTGCCAGCCGTTTGGGCGGACTGGTCGGCGTCAGCGAATCCACCGTGGTACGGTTCGCTTTTGAATTGGGTTATGACGGCTATCCCAATATGCAGCGGGCCTTACAGGAAATGCTCCGCAGCCGTCTGACCTCTACCCAGCGTATCCAGGCGGCGGGGGACATTTTTGCCAGCCAGGATCTTCTGGGCGCTGTTTTACAGTCGGATATTGATAAACTCCGGCAAGTAGTCAGCGAAGCTGACCGAAACGATTTTAACAAGGTTGTCGACTATATCCGGGAAGCTAAGCATATCTACATATTAGGCGTCCGGTCGTCCTCCTTTGTGGCAGGCTATCTGCATTTTTATATGCACCTACTTTTTCAGAATGTAACTTTAGTACAGTCCAGCGCTGCCGGGGAAATTTTTGAGCAGCTCTTCCGTATCAGCAAAGAAGATGTTATGATTGCCATCAGTTTTCCACGATACTCCAAGATTACCGTCAATACGGTGAAATTTGCTCGGGACCGGGGTGCTGGGATTATCGCAATTACTGACAACGCCCTTTCACCCATCTATCAGATCTCCGACGGGGCACTGTTAGCCCCCTGTGAGATGATCTCCTTTGTAGACTCTATGGTTGCGCCGCTGTCGCTAATCAATGCTTTGTTGGTGGCTCTAGCAAGCCGCAGGGGAGCAGATGTATCAGCAACCTTTGCAGAACTGGAAGACATTTGGAACGAATACGGCGTGTTTGGAAGAACGGATGATGAGTAAAGAAGTTTTGGTAATCGGCGGCGGGGCCGCTGGAATGATGGCTACGATCACAGCGGCAGAAGAGGGTGCCTCCGTCACCCTTTTGGAGCCAAATGAACGTTTAGGTAAGAAATTGAATATTACCGGCAAGGGCCGCTGTAATGTAACCAATAATGCTGGTTTGGAAGAATTGTTGGCGCATGTTCCCTGTAATGGAAAATTCCTTTACAGTGCTTTCTCCCGTTTTGACGGAAGGGACTCTATAGCATTTTTCGAGGCCCTAGGCGTTCCGCTGAAAACCGAGCGAGGCAACCGGGTGTTTCCAGTTTCTGACTGTGCCTTCGATGTCAGCGCAGCTTTGGAACGAAGGTTGAAAGCACGCAAAGTAACAATCATTCAAGATCGTGCACAGTCCTTGGAAATTGTAGATGGAGTCCTCTGTGGTGTAAAAGGGGCGCAACGGCGTTACTTAGCCAGTAGAGTGATTTTGGCAACTGGCGGTGTATCCTATCCAGCAACCGGTTCCACTGGCGATGGTCACCGTATGGCCGCTGCCGCCGGGCACACCATCACGCCGCTGCAAGGTTCTCTGGTTCCGCTGCAAGCGCCGGGATGCGCCGTATTACAAGGTTTGAGTCTGCGGAATATTGGCTTGACGGTCTTTGAAAATGGAAAGAAAATCTACACAGATTTCGGCGAGCTACTGTTTACACACTTTGGTGTCAGCGGACCGCTAGTATTGTCGGCATCCGCCCACATGCGGCACTTTCACAAAAAAACCTACCAACTGGAAATCGACCTCAAACCCGCTTTAGATGAAGCGGTATTGGACCGCCGTTTGTTGTCTGATTTTGAGAAATATGCTAACCACGATTTCATTAACGCTCTGAACGATCTGCTGCCCCGGAAGTTGATCTCAGTAGTTGTAGAACGCTCTGGCATCCCACCCCGACAGAAAATCCACACATTGACCCGGGAACAGAGGCGGACACTTTTGCATCTTTTAAAGCATTTTACAATTAACATCACAGCGCCCCGCCCTGTGGAGGAGGCCATTGTCACCTCCGGCGGTGTAAAGGTGGGGGAAATTAACCCAACCACCATGGAATCAAAGCTTGTAAAGGGGTTATACTTTGCAGGCGAACTGATTGATGTAGATGCATACACTGGTGGTTTCAACCTGCAAATCGCCTGGGCGACGGGCCGGGCCGCGGGGCGTTCCGCCGCACACAGTAAAGACAACGATACAACGCGCCACGAGGCGCAGGGAGGTTTATCATGAACAACATCCGCATTGCTATCGACGGGCCTTCCGGCGCAGGAAAGAGCACCTTGGCGCAAGCCGCTGCTGCCGCTCTAGGATATATTTACGTTGATACAGGCGCTATCTATCGTACAATCGGCCTTCATATCTGGAAAAGCGGCGTGGACCCTGCGGACACGGAAGCTGTCATCGCTGAACTTCCCGGTCTCCGGATAGAACTGCACTATGAGGATGGACAGCAGCGGATGCTGCTTAATGGTCAAGATGTCACCGAAGAAATCCGTCTGCCAGAGGTGTCACAGTATACTTCTGCAGTCTCTGCCATCCCTGCTGTACGGACGTTCCTTTTGGAGATGCAGCGGGAACTTGCCCGTACCCAAAGCGTTATAATGGATGGCCGGGACATTGGTACAGTGGTTTTGCCAGATGCAGAGGTTAAAATTTTCCTCACAGCTTCCACGCAAGCCCGGGCAGAGCGCCGAATGCTGGAGTTGGCGCGCCGGGGTACTCCGCAGGACTATGAAAATGTTTTGAAGGAGATTGAAGAGCGGGACTGGCGGGATACACACCGTGACGCCGCCCCTTTACAGCAAGCGGCGGATGCGATATTGCTGGACACCACGGCGCTTGACTTCCAGGAAAGTCTGGATGTTTTGCTTAAAATCGTCCAGGAAAGGGGGCGCACATGAAACCATTTAACCGGCTGTTTATCTTTATATATTACGTAGTAGGTTTTATTGCAGACGTGCTGCACCCTGTTTCCGTAGAGGGGTTGGAAAAACTGCCAAAAAGCGGCGTCCTGCTCTGCCCAAACCACGCAAGTAACTGGGATCCCATCCTTGTGGCGCTGAAGCTGCCAATCAATTACCGATTACACATCATGGCAAAAGCAGAACTATTCAAAAACCCTCTGCTGGGCTGGCTTCTGCGGAAGGTTGGCGCTTTCCCTGTCAGCAGGGGCAACAACGACCTCAGTTCCGTAAAAGCCTCCATGCAGGCCATCAAAAGCGGCGACAATCTTCTAATTTTTCCCGAGGGCACTACAATTCATAACGGCATCGGTTACACGGACGGCTTACCTGCCCATGCAAAAGCGGGCGCTGCCATGATCGGCGTACGGACCGGTGCAATCTTGATTCCAGTGTTTGTGGACGGTGAAAAGAAATTATTCCACCGTACCCGCATCATCTTCGGAGATCCCTACGAACCTCATTATACCGGACGGCGGGGCACCTCCGAGGAAATGCAGCAGATTGCCGACGACATTTTAAAAGAAGCCTACGCCTTGGGCGGGCAAATGGTTGGAGGGAAACCGCTGTGCGGGTAATATTAGCAGAGAGTGCCGGATTTTGTTACGGTGTACAACGTGCAGTGGAGTTGGCGGAACAGACGGCCCAAGAAACGGGTGTCTGCTGGATGCTAGGAGACCTGATCCACAATCGTTACGCCGTAGAGCGCCTCAACCAATTCGGTATTCAAAAAGCGGCGGGCCTAGAGAAATTGCAGGCAGGCGATACGGTGATTGTGCGTTCTCATGGGGAATTGAAAAGCGTTCTGGATGGCCTAACCGCCCATGGTGTTCGCTGTGTGGACGCCACTTGCCCAAATGTACGCCGTATCCAGCACCTTGCGGCCCAGGCCGAGAAGGAGGGGCGGAGGCCCATTATCATTGGTGAACCTGACCATCCAGAGGTGCTGGCCGCCGCCAGCTGGTGCAGAAATCCCTTAGTACTGCAAGGACCAGAGGCCGTTCAAAAATGGTTCTGCACACATCCGGAGAGCCGCGAAACACCCTTTTCGGTGATGGCACAGACCACTTGTATTCGTGAACTTTTTGAAACTTCTTGGAAAATCATAAAAAAAGAGTGTACAAACGCAAAAAAATTTGATACAATATGTAATGCTACGCATAAGCGTCAAGCTGAAGCGGCAAAAATTGCCGCCGAAGCGGACGTAATGGTTGTGGTAGGTGATCGTAAAAGCGCCAATACCAGACACCTGACGGAGATTTGCGCCAAGAGCTGCCCACAAGTTTTTCAGATTGAAAACGTGGACGAGCTTCCGCTGGGGATTTTCGCAGGCTGTTCGGTTGCGGGCCTTACGGCCGGTGCCTCCACGCCTGCGGGCATCATTAAGGAGGTATATGCAGCCATGAGCGAAGAAATCAAAAACACGGAAAACAAAGAGGAATCCTTTGAGGAACTGCTGAATCAGTCCTTCAAAACTTTAAATACAGGAGAGAAGGTAACCGGCATTGTGACTGCCATCACTCCAACGGAGGTGCAGGTGGACGTAGGCGCTAAACAGGCGGCTTACATCAAGCTCAGCGAACTGACCGACGACCCCGCCGCCAAGCCGGAGGATGTGGTGAAGGTCGGCGACGAAATTGAAACGTACATTGTCCGCGTCAACGACGTGGAAGGTTATGCCGAGCTTTCCAAAAAGCGCCTGGATGCGGTTAAGGTTTGGGAGAATATTGAACAGGCCGTTGAAGAAAAAACCGTCCTCGAAGGTACCGTCACGGAAGAAAATAAGGGCGGTATCGTTGTGTCTGTCAAGGGCGTGCGGGTATTCGTTCCCGCTTCCCAGAGCGGCCAGCCCCGGGGTGCGGACCTCTCTGCCATGAAGGGCCAGAAAGTACAGCTCCGTATTACAGAAGTCAACCGCGCCCGCCGCCGGGTGGTTGGTTCTATCCGTTCCGTCACCGATGAGGCCCGCCGTGCCGCCCAAGAGGAAATTTGGGCCAATATCGAAGCCGGCAAGCGCTACACTGGTACTGTGAAATCCATGACTAGCTATGGCGTGTTTGTCGACATTGGCGGCGTGGACGGTATGGTACATATCTCGGAACTGAGCTGGAGCCGCATCAAGACACCTTCCGAGATCTGCAAAGTCGGTGATACCATGGAGGTCTATGTCATCTCCTTCGACTCCGAGAAACGTAAGATCTCCCTGGGCGTAAAAGATCACAATATTGACCCCTGGCAGGTCTTTATGGACAAGTATAGCGTAGGTGACGTGGCTTCTGTGCGTATCGTGAAGCTCATCACTTTCGGTGCGTTTGCTGAAGTGGTTCCTGGTGTGGATGGTCTGATCCATATTTCCCAGATTGCGGACCGCCGCATCGAGAAGCCGGAGGACGTTCTGTCCGAGGGTCAGATTGTAGATGCGAAAATCACTGCCGTGGACGAGGAGCGCAAAAAGATCTCCCTGTCTATCCGTGCCTTGCTGGTTCCCGCCGCAGAGCAGACTGAGGACGACGAGGAAGAATAATCTCAATTTCCAACCAAATCAAAAGGCAGACCCGGGATCGGGTCTGCCTTTTTGCGTAAAATTTTGTGATTTTTTTCACGTTTGCATTGCAATGTTTTCCCAAAGCTGGTATACTATAACAATAAGCATATATGCTGGAGGTTCTTCATCTGTTGGAAGTTAAACCGCCGTAAATTCCCTGCTATAGAGGGCAAAACAATTTCTACTGGAGGAAACGATATGCACTATTTGGAGGAATACAAGCAAAAGCTGACGACCGCCGCCGAGGCAGTGAAAACCGTCAAGTCTGGTGATTGGGTAGATTATGGATGGTGTGTTTGTACTGCTAATGCCTTGGATAAGGCTCTCGCGGCCCGTTCAGAGGAACTGACAGATGTAAAAATCCGTGGCGGCATCTTGACACGCCGTCCCGCGATTTTCGATGTCCCGAATGTAGCAGACCACTTTACTTGGAACTCCTGGCATATGAGCGGCATTGAGCGTAAAGCCGTGAAGGAAGGGTTTGCCTATTACATCCCGCTGCGCTATTCCGAACTGCCCGGCTATTACCGCGACTGTATCAAAACGCTGGATGTGGCTATGTTCCAGGTAGCTCCCATGGACGAGCATGGCTGGTTCAATTTCGGCCCTGGAGGATCCCATTTAAAGGCTGTCTGTGAATGCGCCAAAACGATTATCGTGGAGGTCAACAAAAACATTCCGGTCTGCTTGGGCGGTTTTGAGAACTGCATTCATATTAGTGATATCAATATGATTGTAGAGGGAGAAAATCCCCTAATGGAAACCCTGGGCGGCAGCGGCGCTGCGTCCGAGGTGGATTTGGCGGTGGCAAAGCTGGTGGTTTCTGAGATCCCCGACGGTGCATGCCTCCAGCTGGGCATCGGCTCCATGCCGAACGCCATCGGCAAAATGATCGCCGACTCTGACTTGAAAGACCTGGGCGTCCACACGGAAATGTATGTAGACGCATTTGTGGATATGTCTATGGCAGGCCGCATCACCGGCGCGTGCAAGCCTTTCGACCGGGGACGGCAGACCTACGCCTTTGCGGCGGGTACTCAGAAACTGTACGACTTCCTGAACAACAATTCCGAGTGCATGGCAGCCCCTGTCAATTATGTGAACGATATCGCCCGGGTATCTCAGATCGAAAATTTCATGTCAATTAACGGCGCTGTGGACATCGACCTGTTCGGGCAAGTGTCATCGGAATCCTCTGGTATCAACCACATTTCCGGCGCAGGCGGTCAACAGGATTTCGTAATGGGCGCATACCTCGCCAAGGGCGGCAAGAGCTTTATTTGCTGCTCCTCGTCCTTCACAGACAAAGGAACCGGCCAATTAAAGTCCCGTATCCGGCCCACCCTGGTTGAGGGTTCTGTGGTTACTGCTACGCGTACTAACCTGCATTGGTTGGTGACAGAATACGGCAAGTTCAATGTCAAAGGCAAGTCTACCTGGGAGCGGGTGGAAGGCATTATCAGCCTCGCCCATCCACAGTTCCGGGAGGAATTGATCCAGGAAGCAGAGAAAATGCGCATCTGGAGGCGTTCTAACAAGCGGTAACCAGCAAAGTTCAGCGTTCCCTTTCCCTAAAAAACACCGGCGGTTTTATTCTGCAAACTACGAACATTTTGAAGTGTCAAAAGCAAGCGGACGCCGCTGCAGCGGCAAAGGGGGAGAACTATGTTCAGGATTGGGGACCAAGTTGTGCATCCCATGCACGGTGCGGGCGTGATTGATGATATCGTCCGCGAAAAAGTAACAGGCAGTATGAAGGAATATTATGTCTTCAAGATGCCAGTGGGCGGTCTGATACTGAAAATTCCGACAGCGAATTGTCAGACAATCGGAATCCGTTCCGTCAGTACACCTTCCGAGGTGGAGTCGTTTTTGGCGGGTATTCCCTCCTTGGAAGTGGAGGTCAACACAAATTGGAACAAGCGCTATCAGGAAAACCTGATGCGGTTGAAAAGCGGCGACTTAAATGAGGTTGCTAGAGTTGTCAAAGCCCTGATGCACCGTGAATCCCGCCGAAGCCTCTCCACTGGGGAGCGGAAGATGCTCCATAGTGCAAAACAAATCATCATCTCCGAAATGGTGCTGGCGGAAGGTTGTGCCTATCAGGACGCAGAGGCCCGGCTGGACCATGCCATGCGGCAGAAGCCCCAGTGATGTGAGGGGCGGAGGGAGGTTTCTATGCTGTCATTTTTTAAGAAGGCTCGGGAATCCTGCCGCCCCCGCTGTGCTGCGCTGGTACCCGCGGCAGGGGCGTCCCACCGGATGGGCGGGATCAACAAACTGCTGGAACCATTGGACGGCGTACCGGTATTGGTTCGGACATTGACCGCTTTACAGCTTGCTCAGCGGATTGATGAGATTATTGTTGCCAGCCGGGAGGAAGATTTAATAGAAATTTCCCATCTTTGCCAAAGCTATGGGATCTCCAAATGTACAAAGATCGTCCAGGGCGGCGAAAGCCGGGTACATTCTGTGTTATTGGCTGCATTGGAAGTTTCGCCCGAGGTTCAGCTTTTAGCAGTTCACGATGGTGCACGCCCGCTGCTGACGCCAGAACTAGCAGACGATGTAATTGCAGCAGCAGCCCGCTGTTCTGCCGCCGTTCCGGCAGTACCTTTGAAGGACACCATAAAATCTTTCCGTCCAGACGGAGCTGTAGAAGAAACTCTGGCCCGGGAGCACCTGCGGTCAATCCAGACGCCTCAGGTGTTTGACGCCGCACTGCTGAAAGCGGCGCTCCAAGCAGCTATTGAGAAAAATCTGCCCATCACAGACGACGCATCTGCTGTAGAACAACTGGGAAAGATCGTTTTTTTAGTTGATGGCGACGAAGAGAATATTAAAATCACAACACCGATTGATTTGGTTCTCGCAGAAGCGATTTTGCAGGACCGGAAGGAGCGGTCATGACGACCCTGCGTATTGGCCACGGCTATGATGTCCACCGTTTGGAGCCAGGACGCCGTTTGGTTTTAGGCGGTGTGGAAATTTCCTGGGAAAAGGGCCTTCTAGGCCACTCCGATGCCGATGTATTGACCCATGCCGTTATGGACGCTCTTGCTGGCGCGGTGCGGCTAGGAGACATCGGCATGCTGTTCCCGGACTCTGACCCAGTCTATGCGGGAATTTCCAGCCTCAAGCTGTTGGCAGAGGTCGGTCGGCTGCTGCGGGAACACAACTTTACTGTAGTGAATATCGACGCTACGCTTATAGCACAAGCACCCAAAATTGCTCCATATAAGGCCCAGATGGCGGAGAACATTGCTGCCGCTCTGGGTGTGGAAGTGGAACAGGTTAACGTTAAGGCTACTACTGAGGAGTACCTCGGCTTCACAGGTGACGGTTCCGGCATGGCAGCACATGCAGTTGTGCTGGTAGAGAAGAAGGGAACGAGATAAAAAATATCGTTTTGCTGGTTGGCCCGCCGTCGTTTTTAATGGAAAAGAGAATGCGGCCAGATTCTCCAAACCTTCAGAGGCTCTTCAAGCCTGCTTGAAAGACGTTCCTGGACAAAGCTCATCTAAGGAAAGCCCTGCTGAAACGCAGGGCTTTTTGTTTCGCACATTTCCCTTTTCCATCCATAGAATGGATAGAAAGGAGGAGTGCAACGTGGAGCATTATTTGATCCTCGCCCGTTCTGTGACCTACGCGCAAAGAATGCAGAAAGTCTTGGGGCGGACGGGTATCCGCTGCCAAATTTACCGTGCTCCCAGAGACCTGACGGACCTGGGCTGCGCCTATGCTGTGCGGATAGCCGCCGGTGATTTACAGGCAGCATTGACAACCCTTCATGCGGAGTCTTTGGACCCCGTTCAAATATTTTTATACCAGCGCGGACTGTACCAGGAGGTGCAGCCATGATCTATTTTGACAGCGCGGCAACCACCTTCCAAAAACCAGCCGGAGTTGCCGCCGCCATGTGGGACGCTCTAGCGATGATGAGTTCTCCTGGACGGGGTGGGCATCCCGCCGCTATGCGGGCTGCTGACATAGCCTTCCAATGCAGGAGTGAGCTGGCGGAGCTGTTCCACCTGGACAATCCAGAACAGGTGGTGTTTACTATGAACGCCACCCATGCCCTGAACATTGCCATTAAAAGCCTGGTACCGCCGGGGGGGAAGGCAGTTATTTCTGGTTATGAACACAATGCCGTCACCCGTCCCCTGAACGCATTAGGGGCAAATACTTCAGTCGCAGCATCTCCATTGTTCCATTCTGAAGAAGCGGTGCGTGCTTTCGACAATCTAATAAAGCCTGGCATAAACGCCGTGGTCTGCAACCATGTTTCCAACGTTTTTGGCTTCATCCAACCAATCGAGAAAATCGCCGTCCTCTGCCGGACTAGGGGCGTCCCGCTGATTATTGACGCTTCCCAGTCAGCAGGGGTACTGCCGCTAAACATGAAAGCACTGGGCGCGGCTTTTATTGCGATGCCTGGACACAAGGGCCTGTATGGTCCTCAAGGCACTGGCGTCTTGCTTTGCGGCGACGGTGTTCCGACACATCCGTTGTTGGAGGGGGGAACCGGCAGTCTGTCCATCCAACAGCAGATGCCGGATTTCCTGCCGGACCGCCTGGAGGCCGGTACCCACAATATGCCAGGAATTGCCGGACTTCTGGCAGGGGTACGATATGTGCGGCAGAGGGGGATGGAAAAAATATTAGACCGGGAACGTCGGCTGACGCGTCAAGCAATGGAGGGTTTCCGCCAAATCCCCAATCTTCACGTTTATGCGAAGCCGGAAATGCAAAGCCAAACCGGCGTATTGTCGCTGACGGTCGAAAACCAAGATTCGGAAGAACTCGGCGCGGCACTGGCGGAACGGAACATCGCCGTCCGTGCAGGACTGCATTGTGCACCACTAGCGCACAAAAATGCTGGGACACTTGAAACAGGGACTGTTCGCATAAGCGTTTCAGATTTCAACACGCCGGAGGAAGTAGCCCGGTTGGTTTCTGCTGTACGGCAGGTTCTCACCAGAAACTGACCAAAAGCCATTGCTTCCCAAACAAAAATGTGGAGAAACTGCTTTCAAACGAAAAACCGAAACCTATGTAAAAGTATAATACTTTACAGAAAATGGATTGCATGGAATTCATTGGTTTTTTTAGGATGGCCCGCAGGTTTCTGCGGGCCCATTTAACATGTAGAATCTATTCTTGCTTTCCGCCTTACCCGTCTTTGCCTTGTAATGCAGCTTACCCACTACCAAAAACTGCGTTTTGAACTTTTCTGAACAGTCCGTGAATTTTCCCTTACTTTACCTTGCTTTTTACCAGTAGGTTCTATATAATCTAACTAATCATGGCCTGAAAGGAAGGACAACATGGGAGGTACAGAACAGGCAGCCGGCTTGGGCCGGTATTTGCTGAATGTTGAAATTATGGGCGCGGCGCTCTCGGACCTGCCAGCCATCATTGGCCGGTATTTGCTGAGTATTGAGGTTTCCGATGTACTGGACATCGCGCTCATGGTGTTCGTATTGTATAAGCTTCTAACCCTAGTACAAAGCACAAAAGCTGCCAGCCTGTTAAAAGGACTGTTTGTCTTTTTCGCGGTGTTGCTGCTGTCATACTTGTTCCATCTGAACGGCATTTATTACTTAATGAGCCGGATGGTGCAGTGGGGCGTATTGGCGTTGATCATCCTGTTCCAGCCTGAGATCCGCCGGATTTTGGAGGAAATGGGCAGCCGTAGAATTTTTGCGTTTTTTACTCAAGCGGAAAATGCCAGCGTCTTGGAACAAACCATTGGGCAAACTGTGCTGGCCTGCGCAGAGATGTCCCAATCCCGCACAGGTGCGCTGATTGTGTTTGAGCGGGAGATTCTGCTGGATGATATGGTTCGCAGTGGTACTGTACTGGATGCAGCTGTTTCTAGTGAACTGCTGAAGAATATTTTCTTCATAAAAGCGCCAATGCACGATGGCGCTGTTATCATCCGTCATGGGCGTGTGTTGGGCGCAGGTTGTATGCTGCCCCTGAGCCGTAATGTGAACCTCTCCCGTGACTTGGGGATGCGGCACCGGGCAGGCATTGGCATGAGCGAGAATTCTGACGCAGTCGTTGTAATTGTGTCGGAGGAAACTGGCTCTATATCTGTAGTGGTTGGTGGTATGCTCAAGCGGCACCTGAAACCGGAAACATTGGAAAACCTTCTGCGGAACGAACTTCTTCCACAGGAGGAGGACGGGACGGAGAAGCAGAAATTCAGTTTTGCGAACCTGCTGCGCCCTAAGAAAAACGGAGGGGCCTAACATGGAAAATAAGAATACTGGACACCGCAAAGCACTTTATCTGCTGCTATCCGTTCTAGTTGCTGTTTCAATCTGGCTCTTTTCCGAGCTGACTGGAGGCGTTAACGGTACCCCCAGAATCCGGGAACAGGAATTTCGGGATATCCCAATTGAATATTTGCAAGAGGGAACCCTTGCTGACCGGGGTTTGATGCTTTTGGAAGATGGCACCGATATGACGATCGACCTGAAGTTACAAGGCACTCGTTGGATGCTTTCTTGTTTAGACCGCTCTCAAATTCGGGTAACCGCCAGTCTTATGAATGTAGTCAATGCTGGAACCCAGACAATCAACTACACTGTCAGTTACACAGATCGGCAGTTTTATGCCTTAGACTACGAAGCCAACATCAGCTCTGCTACAGTCAATGTCAGCGAACTTTACAGCCGTTCCATTGATGTAAACTGCGAATTGGTTGGCACAGTGGCGGATGGTTTTACCGCTGGACAGGTAGAACTGTCCCATTCCAGCATCGAAGTCCGCGGACAGGCGGAAGATATTGACCCCATCCGTGCGGCCAAGGTTACGCTGGACATTGGAGAGGACGCGGAAGAAACGGTCTCTCAAGAACTGGAAATTCAATACTATGACGCCGACGGTAATATTCTGGACAAATCTGGCATTCACGCTGACATTGAGAACGTTCGGGCGACCATGCCGGTTTACATGACCAAAGAACTGCAGCTCACCGTCAGCTTTACGGAAGCCCCAGGAGCACGTCTAAGGAGCACCGATTACAAAATTGAACCTTTGACCATCACGGTCTCTGGCGACGCAACTCTACTGAAAAATATGGAAACTTTGAATCTAGGCGGTTTCAACCTACTGGATCTGGGCACAAATGCTTCTGAAAATTATACAACGACGTATTATCCCATCATTCTGCCGGACGGCTGTCAAAATCTCAGCGGCGTATCCAGAGCTTCCCTGAAAATTCGCTTTACGGATATACACAGTACAACCGTAACTACCAACAATATCACCTGGAAAAACCTTCCTGAAGGAAGGAGCGCAGAAATTTTGACAGACTCCCTGAACATCCAGATTTTTGGCACTGCTGCAAACGTTACTGCTGTGACCAGCGACCACATTTCTGTAACAGCTGATCTTGCCGACTACTCTGCCGCTTCCGGAACGTACACGATCCCAGCAGCAGTCTCTATCTCGATTGGTGATGTGGGTGTGATCGGGGAATATCAGGTACAAGTTACCATACGGGAGAAGGAAGAGGAACCACCAGAATCTGAAGAACCGCCAGAACCGCAGGGAGAAGATCCGGCAGAGGAATAAATTTTTCCCTCTGTACGAAAACCACCAATGGAGGTTATCATGACGCAAATTGCAACAGTTGAACGAATTTTAGACAACAGCCACGTTGTCATTTCCGTACCCCGAAAATCTGCCTGCGGCCACGACTGTGAGGAGTGTGCCGGATGCGGTGTTACTGGCGCGGCGGTCGAGGCTAAGGCTGTCAATCCTATTGGTGCACGCCCTGGACAGAAGGTTGTCGTAGAGAGCAGCACACAAAAAATGATGCGGATTGTAGCGTTGGTGTATTTGATTCCTGTAGTTTTGTTTTTGGCAGGTTATCTCGCCGCAGCTATACTGACATCCCATGTTGGTATACAGTATTTGACCGCCGCTGTTGGGTTTGCCGCAGGCATCCTCCTGGCAATTGCCTATGACCGAAAACTGAAAGCACAGGGTGGACTGTCATTTACCATCGTGCGTCTATTTTAACGTGTCGTGTTTGGTTATGTTAGACCTCCGAGCTCCCTGCCAAAAGACGAGCTTGAGCGGTTCCGCCGCGCCTACTGCGGCCTATGCCATACGCTGGGACATCGCTGCGGTCCTGCTGCCCAGTTCATTTTGAATTACGATTTCACGTATTTGGCAGTTTTCCTCTCCGACGGAGAAGCAGAACCCCTGAAATGTGGGCGCTGTATTGCAAGCCCATTCCATCGGCGGGAGTACCTCGACAGAAGCGGTGCATTTGATCTGGCAGCGGACGAGAGCGTCATTCTGGCCTACTGGCAGTTGCGGGACGGCGTAACGGACCACGATTGGTTACACGGCTTAAAATACCGGGGTCTTTCCTCCATTTTAGAGCCGGCGTACCGTCGGGCGGCAGAAGCACGTCCAGAGTTCGACGCAAATACTCGGCAGCAGTTGGAGCAGCTTGCGGAATTAGAGCAGGAGCGTTGTCCATCCTTGGACCGAGCTGCAAATGCCTTTGCCACATTGCTGCAAGGCGCAGCGCGGGAGGTTAAAGATCCTACCAAACAGCGGGTACTGGAACAGCTTTTATACCATTTGGGTCGCTGGGTTTACTTGGTTGATGCAGCAGACGATTTGAAAGAAGACGCCGCACAAAACCGCTATAATCCTGTGGCCTTGCGGTATGGTCTTCAAGACGGCCTCTGGACGCCAGAGAGCCGGAAAGAATTTGCCACAACGCTGGATCATTCCATCCATATGATGATAACCGCGTTTGAGTTATGGGATTTCGGCGTTTGGACGCCGGTTTTGCAGGAAACCCTTTATATGGGGCTGTTCCAAATGGGACGTGCTGTATTGGACGGCACAAAGAAAAAAGAAAGACGCAGGAGAGAAATGCATGAATGATCCCTATCAAGTTTTAGGTGTAACGGAGAGCGCCACGGATGAACAAATCAAGCGGGCTTATCGAGAGCTTGCGCGGAAATACCATCCAGATAACTACCATGACAATCCTTTAGCTGACCTGGCTCAGGAGAAAATGAAAGAGATTAATGCCGCCTACGAGGAGATCACCAAGCGCCGGAGCGGTGGCAACCGGGCTGGTGGAAGCAGTTATGGCAGTTATGGCGGTTATCAGCAGCAGACAACTTATGGCGGCAGCGCCGTTGTCTTCCAACAAGTGCGGATTGCTATCCAGACTGGCAATTTAGAGCGTGCAGACGCGCTGCTGACCAACTACGGCGACCATTGTGCGGAGTGGAATTTTCTCAAAGGCGCCGTATGTTATCGGCGTGGTTGGATGGATGAGGCACGCCGGTACTATGAGACTGCCTGCCAAATGGAACCAGGGAACCAGGAATATCAAGATGCGCTAGATTATATGGAAAATGGCCCGAGATCGCCATACCATCCAAACAACGGTTCATATGGCACACTTTGTGCGCCAAATCCCTGCTGGACTTGGTGTTGCCTCTCGATATGCTGCAATGGCGGCTGGTGCTTCTTCATTTAAGATTTGATAGGGGGAGAATGAGTTGATTAAAAGTATGACTGGCTACGGCCGGGCAAGGGAGACACGGAATAGCCGTGATATTACAGTAGAAGTCCGGTCGGTCAACAACCGGTACCTGGACTGTACCGTCAAAATACCCCGGCTGTATACCTTTGCGGAGGACGCTGTAAAGCAATGTGTCCAGCAGTCGGTTTCCCGGGGAAAGGTAGATGTGTTTATCACAGTAGATGCTTCCGCTGCTGGTGTCACTAAAGTCACTGTAAACCGGGAACTGGCTGGCGAATACGCCGCTGCACTCACCGAACTGGCAGAGGTCTGCGGTCCGACGGCTTACAAAATCACACCGGAAGTTTTGGCACGTTTCCCAGATGTCCTGACAGTCACCAAGGCAGACGAAGACCTCGACACCATTCGCTCCGACCTCTGTGCGGTGCTGGAAGAAGCCTTGAGAGCTTTTCACGTGATGCGTGCGGTGGAGGGTGAGAAGCTAGCGGAAGACATCGGCAGTCGTTTGACGGCCATTGAAACACTGACCGCCCAGGTGGAGGCCCGTTCGCCGGAAACGGTATCGGAATACCGCAGCAAGTTGACTGCTCGGATGCAGGAGGTTTTACAGAGCACTTCCATCGATCCTCAGCGCATTTTGACAGAAGCAGCCATCTATGCCGATAAAGTTGCCGTGGACGAAGAAACGGTTCGCCTCCGGAGCCATATTGCCCAGCTGCGGACAATGCTGGAAGCCGCCGAACCCATTGGCCGGAAAATGGATTTTCTCATCCAAGAGGTCAACCGGGAAGCCAATACTATAGGTTCCAAATGCGGCGACGTTGCCATCGCCCAGGTGGTGGTTAACCTGAAGGCAGAAGTCGAGAAGATTCGGGAACAGGTACAGAACGTGGAGTAACTATGAAACTGATGAACATTGGTTTTGGCAATCTGGTTTCCCAAGACCGGGTCGTCGCGGTAATCAGCCCAGATTCGGCCCCCATCCGGCGCATGGTTCAGGAAAGCCGCGAACGGGGTGTTCTGATTGACGCGACCTATGGACGAAAAACGGCGTCTATCTTCATTATGGACAGCGACCACGTAATATTGTCGGCCCTGCCGCCGGAGAAATTCCAGCCGGAGCCGGAGAAGGAGGAAACATGAGAAAGGGAAAGACGTTTATCCTATCTGGCCCTTCTGGAGTCGGAAAGGGCACGGTACTGAAAATGCTTCTTGAAACCCAGAAGAATGTTTATATTTCTGTATCTGCCACCACGCGGGCTGCCCGCTCAGGGGAGGTGGATGGCATACATTATCATTTCCTGGACACTGCTACATTTGAAGAATGGATTGCCCAAGATGCATTTTTGGAGCACGCCGAATATGTGGGCAATTTTTATGGCACACCAAAGAAGTTCGTGGATTCGGCTATGGACGAGGGCAAGGATGTAATCCTTGAAATCGAAGTGCAGGGAGCGTTACAGATCGCCAAAAAGCGGCCGGAGGCTGTCCTTATTTTTGTGGTTCCCCCGAGTTGGGAAGAATTAGAACGCCGTCTGACACTCCGCGGCACTGACAGCCCGGAGAAAATCCGGCAGCGCCTCCAGCGGGCAAAGGAGGAATTCCGCATAGCCTATGCATACCCATACCATTATTTTGTTTATAATGGCATCGTGGAAGAAGCTGCCAAGGAACTGGATGCTATTATGACAGCAGAGCATTGCCGTTCTATGGAGCGTTTGGAAATTCTTTGTGACTAAATCATTAGATACAATAAGCCGTCGAAGGCGGCAGAAGGAGTCGATTCATTATGATGCTTTATCCTGCCATGAGCAAACTGAATTCCTATATCCCTAACCGCTACCAATTGGTGACGGTCGTCGCCCGCCGTGCCCGTCAGATTGCGGAGGATGCTGACCGGATGGGGATGCATCTGGACGAAAAACCTGTAACCATCGCCATCAATGAAGTTGCGGATGGAAAATTGGATGCAAAAAGTATGGAGTCAGACCGTGTGGAGAACGGAGAATAACACGAAGGGAGGGGCGTGGCAATGGAGGCCGCAGTGATCGTCAAGGTCGCGGTCAGCGCCGCGCCCTATTCCATTGATAAGCCTTACGACTATCTCGTCCCAGAAGGAATGCAGGAAGCCGCGCTTCCCGGCGTCCGGGTAACAGTTCCGTTTGGACGAGGAAACCGCCTGTCTGAGGGTATGATCCTCACACGGGGAGAGGGGAAAAAATCTCCTAAGCTCAAGCCTTTGAACAGCATTCTTGACCAGGCGCCTGTATTGGACAGCAGCGGCATCTCCCTGGCCCTTTGGATGCGGCAACGCTACTTCTGCACCATGTTCGAAGCGCTGCGGGTCATCCTTCCTGCGGGACTTTGGTATCGGATTCAAGAAATTTGGCACTTGGCCGCAGAACTGGACCCCGCCGCTATGGACACCGCTGCCAAAAGCGTAAAGCATGGTCCAGCTATGGTGGAAACACTGCGGTCTATGGGTGGTCATGCGGAGTTGGAACAGTTGAAAGAGCTTTGCGGCAGCGATACCATCTCTACACTGAATGCTTTACATAATGTTGGGATTGTTTGGCGGGAAGCCGCAGCAGCCCGGAAGACTGCCGACAAAAACCGTAAAATGGCGGAGTTAGCTGTCAGCGTGGAGGAAGCACTGGCGTTAACGGAAGCAAAAAAGAATCCCTCTTCATCACGGCTGGAAGTGGTGAAGCTTCTGGTCACAAATGGGAAAACCGCCTGTTCGGAGTTGATGTATTTTACAGGTGCATCGATGCAGGTTTTGAAGAACATGGAAAAGAAAGGGCTGTTAGCATTCTCCGAGATGGAGGAATTGCGTGTGCCAGCTCCAACCGCCGTAGAACCTGGACCTCCAATTACCCTCAGCAGCGAACAACAGAATGCATTTGAAAGCATCTTATCCCTGACAGAGCCCCGCAAAGCCGCCGCTGTGCTTCTTTACGGTGTCACTGGCAGTGGTAAAACACAGGTCTATTTACGGCTTGTTCAGGAAATACTATCCAAAGGACAGACAGCGATTGTCCTAGTTCCAGAAATCGTATTGACTCCCCAGATGATGCAGAAGTTTTCCTCCTACTTTGGAAAGGACGTTGCTATGCTCCACAGCGCTCTTCGTATGACAGAACGCTATGACCAGTGGAAACGTATCCGCCGGGGAGAGGTGCAAGTGGTGTTAGGCACTCGTTCGGCAATCTTTGCACCTTTGCAAAACTTAGGGCTGGTTATCCTGGATGAAGAGCAGGAGAACAGCTATCAATCAGAAAGCGCACCCCAATACCACACACGAGACATCGCTAAATACCTCTGTGCCCGGGACAAGGCGGTTTTAGTACTGGGTTCCGCTACGCCATCCATTGAGACAGCCTGGGCGGCAGAGGAGGGGAATTATCACAAAACAACCCTCCGCCGCCGCTACAATGACCACAGCCTCCCCAAAGTTCTGATTGCTGATCTGCGGAAGGAAATCAAAGCTGGGAATCCTGGATTGATTGGCGAAGACCTTCGCCGGGAATTGACACTAAATTTAGAACATGGAGAGCAAAGCATCCTGTTTTTGAACCGTCGCGGGAACAGCCGGATGCTGCTTTGCGGCGAATGTGGCCATGTGCCGGAATGCCCGCGGTGCAGCGCAGCATTGACATATCATTCCGCAAATGGTCGGCTGATGTGCCACTACTGTGGCTATTCCCGCCCTGTTCCGGAGGATTGTCCAGAATGCGGCGGCATCATGAAGCAGATTGGGACGGGTACCCAGAAGGTCGAGAAAGAATTGGTGCAGCTATTTCCCGGAACCAACATTTTGCGTATGGATGCAGACACTGCTTCTGGTGGACACGACGCAATTTTGAACCGCTTTGAAAAAGAGAAAGTTCCAATTCTGTTGGGAACACAGATGGTAACTAAGGGCTTGGACTTTGAAAATGTGACGTTAGTTGGCGTGTTGTCTGCCGACCTTTCGCTGTACGTGGACCACTATCAGGCAGCAGAGCGAACATTTAGCCTGTTGACGCAGGTAGTGGGCCGTGCAGGCCGGGGTGGAAAAAGCGGCCGTGCTATTATCCAGACCTACACGCCGGGCAATGATGTGATCCAATGCGCTGCCAGCCAAGATTACGACCGGTTCTACGCCAGTGAAATCCGGATGCGGGAACTACGGCACTGTCCACCTTTTGCCGATCTGTTCACCATCACGGTTTCTGGTCCAGAGGAAGGGTCCGTTCTGCGGGCAGCTATGGGGGTACGGGATGTCTTGCGGTATCTTTACAATGGAAGTCCAGAACCAGAGATACTTGGCCCTGCACCCGCGCCGGTTTTAAAGCTCAATAACCGCTTCCGCTATCGGCTCTTGCTTGTGGGTAAAAATGATAAGACCACTCGAGAACAAATCAGCCATCTGCTGAAAGATTTTGCGGGGAATCGGCTGAACCGCGGACTTCATATTTCTGCAAACTGCAATACAACCGAATGAAAGAGAGGATTTTTTATATGGGATTACGTAAAATCGTGGAACAGGGCGACGACTGCTTAACGAAAGTATGCCGTTCGGTGACGGATTTTAACGCCCGCCTGCATACTCTGTTGGACGACATGACGGAAACGCTTCAAGCTGCCGAAGGCGCAGGTTTGGCTGCGCCACAGGTAGGTGTACTGCGGCGAGTATGCATCGTGATGGATGCGGAAACCGAGGAATACATTGAGCTGGTGAATCCGGAAATCCTTTTCCAAAAAGGCGAACAAACTGGTCCAGAGGGCTGCCTGAGCATTCCGGGCAAATGGGGATTAGTAACCCGGCCCGAGTGGGTTCGTATCCGCGCCCAGGACCGGAATGGCAGCTGGTTTGAAGTGGAAGGCGAAGGCCTGACAGCCCGCTGCTTTTGCCATGAGTTGGAGCATCTGGACGGCCATATGTATACAGAACACATTGACCGCTTTTTGACAGAAGAAGAACTGGTGGAATATATGGGAGAGGATAGGGAAGCATGAGAATTCTCTTTATGGGAACGCCGGAGTTTGCTGTAAGTTCTCTACAGCGGCTGGTGGAAGATGGGCATGAAATCTGTGGCGTATTTACCCAGCCGGACAAACCGAAGAACCGTGGACATAAGCTGATGTTCCCGCCGGTAAAAGAGTACGCCCTGACACAGAACCTAACCGTCTACCAGCCTGTTTCTTTGCGAAATGAAGAAGCACTAAATCTGGTGCGCTCTTTGAAACCAGAATTGACTGTCGTTGCGGCTTATGGTAAACTGCTGCCGGAAGAAATTCTCCATGTACCGCCCTATGGCTCGATTAATGTCCATTCGTCCCTATTACCGAAATACCGGGGCGCAGCCCCCATCAATTGGGCTATTTTGAACGGGGAAACGGAAACTGGCGTCTCCATCATGTATATGGTGAAAGAACTAGACGCAGGCGATGTGATCCTGCAAAAATGCACCTCTATCAACGCAGCGGAAGATGCTCAAACACTGACGGCGCGGCTGGCAGCTTTGGGAGCAGAGGCACTTTCGGAAACCGTAGCAGCATTGGCAGCGGGTACAGCCACCAAAACGCCCCAAGATCATACGCAACACACCTATGCGCCAATGCTGGATAAAAAACTATCCCATGTCGATTGGAGCCTCTCCGCACACAAAATCAACTGCCAAATACGCGGACTGATACCCTGGCCCTGCGCATCCACGGACGTCATCAACGGCAATCCCATCAAGCTCTTTGCTGCCGTGGAAACTGGGGAGAAGGTCCAAGCCCATCCTGGCGTGATTACCGCGGCGGGAAAGCAGGGAATCGATATCGCCTGCGGTGATGGCAAAGTCCTCCGCATTACCGAGCTTCAGGCCGCAGGCGGTAAACGTATGACGGCGGCAGCCTATCTGCTGGGCAATCCAATTCAACGCTGAAAATTCGAGGAATGTTATGCCTTACTATAATTATGGAGACTTTCTTGCAAATAATATCTACTGTATCTTGCTGATTCCAATATTTGCCCTGTCTCTCTGGGCACAATTCCAGGTAAGCAGCAGTTTCCGAAAGTACAGCGCTAAGCCAAATCGCCGCGGTCTTACCGGCGCACGGGCGGCGGAGGCTGTTCTGCGTGCTGGTGGCGTATACAATGTCATGGTTCGGCCTACACAGGGAAGCCTTACCGACCACTACGACCCACGGAGCAATACGATCTTCCTCTCCGAACCGGTCTATTGCGCTGCTACTATCTCGGCGGTGGGTGTTGCCGCTCACGAGGCAGGCCACGCAGTACAATACGCCCAAGGCTATGCCCCTATCCGCGTACGCAACGCCATTGTACCTCTAACGCAACTTGGTTCCAAACTCTCTTTTATCCTGCTGTTAGTTGGGATGCTGCTATACATCCAGCAGTTGTTTCTGGTAGGCATCCTGCTCTTTTCTTTGACCACCGTCTTTCAATTGATAACGCTCCCTGTAGAGTTTAACGCCTCCCGTCGGGCACTGGACGCGATTGAAAGCCAGGGGCTTCTGGATAGCAACGAGCTGAAGGGTGCGAGAAAGGTTCTGCGGGCAGCCGCTATGACCTATGTAGCGGCGCTGTTGATGTCCGCATTGCAGCTTCTGCGCTATATCTTGATCTTTGTTGGCCGCAATCAAAATAACCGCAGAAACGGAGGCCGTCGATGAGTGCTCGGAAGGGAGCCTTGGAGGTTCTAACGGCCTGCCGAACCCACGGGGCCTGGGCAGACGCCGCACTCGGGAGCCGTCTGAAGGACTTATCGCCTGCCGACGCGGCTCTTTGTAGTCGGATTGTTTACGGTGTTATCCAGAATGAATCTCTGTTGGATTTTTATCTTTCTAACTTCTGTACGCAGAAATTGGAACGCCTCCAGCCGCCTCTGGCGGATATCCTGCGAATTGGAGCCTATCAAATTTTGTTTTTAGACCGGGTGCCAGACAGCGCCGCTGTCCATACATCAGTAGAACTGGCAAAGAACGCCAAGCGCGGTGCAGCGGCAGGCTTGATCAATGCTGTTCTTCGGCGGTTGTGCCGGGAAAAAGGCGCCTTACCCGCCATCCCTGACCATGACCCGGTACGGTATTGGGCGATCCGCTACAGCCACCCCAAGTGGCTTGTGAAGCGTCTGCTGAACCTTTTGGGACAGCAGGGTACAGAGGCGTTTTTGACTATCAGCAACAGCCAGCCGCCAACAGCGGCGCAGGTTAACATCTGCCGTTTTGACACCATCCATGTCCAAAGCGCCTTGGAGACGGAAGGCATCCAGGTGGAGGCACACCCCTGGATGTTGGACTGTCTCCTGCTTTCCGGAACAGGCAGCTTAGAGCGTCTAAAACCCTTCCAGGACGGCGCACTGTACATTCAGGACCCAGCAGCCCGTCTAGCGGTTCTAGCCGCGGATGTGCAGCCTGGAAACCGTATGTTGGATATGTGTGCTGCGCCAGGAGGTAAATCCTTTGCCGCTGCCATTGCAATGGACAACCAAGGGGAAATCCTGGCTTGTGATCTCCACGAAAATAAGCTCAAACGTATCCAGGAGGGGGCTGACCGTCTGCAACTGCACTGCATCCAAACTACCACTGCTGATGGCCGACAGTATCACCCAGAATGGCAGGAAGCCTTTGATGTGGTGCTGGTTGACGCACCTTGCTCCGGCCTGGGAATTTTACGCAAGAAGCCGGATATCCGCCGCCGAAAACCGGATGACTTGTTTACACTTCCGGTGGTACAAAGCGCACTTCTGGAAAACGCTGCAAATTATGTGCGGCCAGGCGGGACATTGGTCTATTCCACCTGCACCATCCTACCAGAAGAAAACGAACAGGTGACAGATGCTTTCCTTGGCACACATCCGGACTTTTCCCGGGAAAAGTTCCATTTGCCGGGACCGATCGGAGAGGTGGAAGGACAGATAACCCTGTGGCCTCATCTGCACAACACCGACGGCTTTTACATCTGCCGCATGACGCGGCGAGGTTCTGTATGATCGATCTAAAATCCATGACGCTCCCAGAACTGCAAAAGACCATGCAGGAAATGGGAGAACCTGCTTTCCGGGGGAAACAGATTTTTACCTGGCTGAACCGCGGCGTAACATCCTTTGGCGAGATGTCCAACCTGCCGCTGGCCTTGCGGGAACAACTGAAAGCAACGTGCCGCTTAACCGTTCCAAAGGCCATCCGAAAGCAACAGGCAAAAGATGGTACCATCAAATACCTCTGGCAACTGGCAGACGGCAACTGTATTGAGTCTGTCCTGATGCGTTACCATCATGGCAATACCGTCTGCATTTCTTCCCAAGTAGGATGCCGGATGGGCTGCGCATTCTGTGCATCTACCATTGCGGGCAAGGTTCGGGATCTGACACCAGGGGAACTGCTGGACCAAGTACTGTTCACCCAAAAAGATTCCGGTGTTTCAGTTTCCAATATCGTCTTAATGGGTATTGGTGAACCAATGGATAACCTGGACGCCGTGTTAAAATTCCTGGAACTCGTGAACCATCCAGATGGCATGAACATTGGTATGCGGCATATCTCTCTGTCCACCTGTGGCGTGATCCCAGGGATTCAGCGTTTGGCGGAACTGGAATTACAGCTCACACTGTCAGTTTCTCTTCATGCACCAGATAGTGAAACCCGTACAAAACTCATGCCAGTAAACCATGCGTATGGTGTAGAAGAACTTTTTGCCGCCTGTCAGGATTACTTTCATAAAACTGGACGGCGGATATCGTTCGAATATGCCATGATCGATGGCGTAAACGACCATGACTGGCAGGCAGACCGGATTGCCAAGCGCTTGAAAGGAATGCCTGGCCATGTGAACTTGATTCCGCTGAATGATGTAGAAGAAAGCCTTTTCCGGCCCTCACGCCGGACAGCAGCATTCCAAAAACGGCTGGAGTCCCACGGCATAACTGCAACTGTGCGACGAAGTTTAGGCGGCGACATTGATGCGGCCTGTGGGCAACTCCGCCGTAAGGCAGAGAAAGGGGAGGATTCCCAATGATAAAAGTATGGGGCATGACTGACGCAGGCCTTGTCCGCAAAGAAAACCAAGATGCCTACGCGGTCCGGCAAGAAACCAGCTCCGGTCATACCGTCTGCGTGGTCTGCGATGGCATGGGCGGCCCTGCCGGCGGTAAGCTGGCTAGTCAAATCGCTGTAGATACCTTTATGGCGGAGATGGAAAAGCAGCTGCATAGCGGCATGACCACTGAACAGCTGCAAGACGCTTCCACCTACGCGGTGGCTATGGCGAACCGGGCTATCCAGTCGGCTGCCGAACATTCAGAGGAATACCAGAATATGGGAACCACTTTGGTTTCCGCCGTAATTTTTGAAGGCGGTGCAATGATCACCAACGTAGGCGATAGCCGCGCTTATCATGTCACTCTGGAAAAAATTACACAAATTACGCGTGACCACTCCCTGGTGGAACATATGCTGGAACGGGGAGACATCACTGCGGAAGAAGCCCGCCACCACCCAAATCGCAATCTCATTACCCGCGCTTTAGGACCGGACGTAGACGCGGAGTGCGACTGCTATCTTTGTGTGATGAAACCCGGAGAATTTCTCTTGCTTTGTACGGATGGATTGGTCAATACGGTCACGGACCAAGAAATGTGGGCAGAGATTTTGCAGCCAGATACAGGGACCTGTATGGCCCGCCTGCTGGCCATCGCCAAGGATAACGGTGCGTCAGACAACGTGACCGCCGTACTCATGGAAATGCTGTAAGGAAGGAGGAGGCCACATGGATCCATACATTGGCAAAATGCTGGATAACCGATATGAAATCCTCGAATGCATCGGTACAGGCGGCATGGCGGTGGTCTATAAAGCCAAATGCCACCGACTCAACCGTCTTGTGGCATTGAAAATCCTCAAGAGTGACCTTGCCGAGGATGAGGATTTTCGCCGTAGGTTTAACGCGGAATCTCAAGCCGTTGCGCAGTTGTCCCATCCCAACATTGTATCTGTTTATGACGTGTCCCGTGGCGGCGATATTGAATATATTGTTATGGAGCTAATTGATGGTATCACACTCAAGCAATATATGAGCAAACGAGGACAGTTGAATTGGAGGGAGTCCCTGCACTTTATCACCCAAATCATGCGAGGTCTCAGTCATGCTCACAGCCGGGGCATCGTCCACCGGGACATCAAACCCCAGAACATTATGGTTCTGCGGGACGGCAGCGTAAAAGTTGCCGATTTTGGCATCGCATGTCTGGAAAATTCCTCTCAAACCTTGACCCAAGAAGCTCTAGGCTCCGTCCACTATATTTCGCCGGAACAAGCTCGGGGGGACCGTACAGACGCACGTTCCGACATCTATTCGGCAGGCGTGGTGATGTACGAGATGCTGTCAGGACGGCTTCCCTTTGAGGGTGATTCCGCCGTATCAGTTGCCATCCAGCACCTCAGCTCTGTGCCACTGGCCCCGCGGGAGATCAACCCGGAGATTCCTCCGCAGCTGGAACTGATCTGCATGAAGGCCATGACGCCTGACCTGGAGCGACGCTATATCTCTGCTGATGCCATGATTTCCGACTTGGAAAGCTTCCGGAAGAATCCCAGCGCCAGCCTGGATTTCTCGCTGATGGACCTGCGGCCGGAAGAACCAGACGAACCAACCCAACCCATCCGGAACCATGAACGGCCTCCCCAGACATCGTACCGGGATCGGGAAAGAGACCGCGAGCGAGAGCGTCGCCGGACCTATGACGACGACGATTATGATCCACCTGCCAGGAGAGGAGGATCTGGTCAGCTTGTGTTGATCGGTGTTGCTGTTATCCTGGCTCTAGCATTGATTTTTGTGCTGTTCCGCACGATTTCTAGTTCCTTCGACACACCTTCAAATGAACAAGAGGAGCCACAGGTGAGTGACAGCCATACTGTTCCAAGCGTCTTAGGAGACACCTTTGAACAAGCCAGTATGCGGGAGGATATCAAGGATATTTTTACACTGGTCAACAAAGGCGAGGTCAACAGCGACGAATACCCGGAGGGTACCATCGCCCAGCAGACTCCCAGCGAAGGTCGCACAGTCAAAGGTGCAAACCTGGAAATTGAAGTCTGGATCAGCGCCGGAGAAGCCACTGGGGTCATGAAAAACGTTGTCAACCAGACACGTGCCCAGGCCGAAATGTTCCTGAAAAGCCTTATTGAAGAATACGACCTTGTGATTGTTGCTGACGAGGCTGATATGAAGTATAGCGATCAAATTACAGAAGGCTATATCATTTCCAGTGACCCTGCCGAAGGGGAAACGCTGAAAAAGGGCGACACCATCCGGCTAGTCATCAGCAAGGGGCCAGAGTTAAGTCCGGTTACAGTTCCCAAATTCGTTGGAGAACCAATTGAAAAGACGCGGAAAGATTTGATAGACACATGGCACCTCACCTGCACCGACGCTGATATCGAATATGTCGAGAGCGAAGAGGCTGTGGGCACCATTCTTTGGCAGAGCTTGGATCCCACAACTAAGGTCAACGAATGGGATACTATCAAATTCCGTGTCAGCAAAGGCATTACAATTAATGAACGGGATTTAAGCCTCCCTCTGCCTCAGGATGACCGTTCAACTGTTTTGGTAGAGGTGTATGTTGGAGATGAAATCGAGCCACAATACTCTGAACGTGTCAGTACAGCTCCTGGCGTTCTTCAATTGTCTCCCCCACTGAAAGGTTCTGGCACACAGATTGTCAAAGTTTACTTTGACGGCGTGCTTGCTCAGGATTTGACGCAGGAATTACAGTTCAATTGATATGACAGGACGAATTCAAAAAGCCCTCAGCGGCTTCTATTATGTGGATACTGGTAAAACCATCCTCACCTGCCGCGCTAGGGGGAAATTCCGGAAAGAGGGAATTTCCCCCCTCGTGGGCGACCAGGTAGAGATACGGGAACTTGACAACAACGAAGGTTTTGTAGAGCGTATTCTTCCCCGGCGGAATGCCTTCACACGGCCCGCTGTGGCGAATATTGATCAACTAGTTGTCATCGCCTCTGCTGCCATTCCAAAAACTGACCCTTTTTTGATCGACCGGGTGACGGCCATTGCAGCACTGAAAAACTGTGATACAGTCATCCTTCTGAATAAATGCGACCTGGATCCAGCAAATGCATTATATGATATCTACAGTGCTTCCGGTTTCCCAACACTACGTGTAAGCGCAAAGACTGGGGAAGGCTTAGACGAATTGAGAGGGCTTATCACCGACAAGGTATCTGCTTTTACAGGCAACTCCGGTGTAGGGAAATCCAGCCTTTTGAATGCTTTGGATTCATCCTTTTCCTTGAAAGTCGGGGAAATCAGCACCGCTTTGGGCCGGGGACGCCACACGACCCGTCATGTAGAATTGTTTCGCCTCGCCTGTGGCGGAGAGGTGATGGATTCCCCTGGTTTTTCTTCTTTTGAAACAGAAGAACTGAATCTGGAGTTAAAGCACCATCTGCCGGAAACCTTTCGGGAATTTGTACCCTATTTGGACGACTGCCGTTTTGCGGGCTGTTCTCACACAAAAGAAAAAGGCTGTGCTGTTTTGGACGCTTTAGGCCGAGGAGAGATCCAGAAAAGCCGTCACCAAAGTTATCTGCGGCTTTATGAAGAATTAAAACCTCTGCGGGATTGGCAAGAAAAAAAAGGATAAATACTTACCTCTTTATCGGGTAGGGAAAAATAGAGACAGTACGGCCATAACTATACCGCCTTTCTGCACCAGTTTCTTTCAATTTTCGGGGATGTTTTTGCGTAAAAAACCTGCACCAGGGACAGCCTTGACAGTATATACTAAACCAGAAGGAAAGGAGGCGTGACGATGTGCGGAAGAAATCGCGGCTGTGGCTGCGGTGGAGGTGGCGGCTGGCGGATTCTAGGGATCTGCGCGGTGGCTTTGGGTACTGGAATCCTAATCACTGCCATTTTCCCAGTAGGAGTGCTGCTGTTTCTGGTGGCCTTTCTGTTGATTGGCTGTGGTTACGCCTGCTGCCGGCGTTAAGTGGCGTAGAGGAGGAATATCTATGAATATCGTCGTTTGGAAGTCGCCGAAGATGCTGCGGGGAATTTTGCGCAGATTGTTCAAAATCAAGGCATAATCTGTCCAGGCCATTCATAAAGTAAGGCATATTGAATCGTGTGAATGGCCGGGAAAGGAAGGGTTCTTCATGGAACTGGAACTAAAAAAGGGGTGTCTGGACACCTATGAAATGGGTGGAGAATTGACTCTGACCCAAGAAGAAACTGCGGAAACCATCGTGCCGGACTACTGTCCTGACATTGCGCGGATCATCGAAACGGATGGAAAGGTCTACCTCCACAGTCGGGAACTGCGGGACGGAAAGGCAGATTTGTCCGGCACTGTCCGGGTTACTGTGCTTTACACACCAGATGGGGAAAGCGGCGTCCGAACATTGGAATTTGCCATACCGTTTACGGTGGAAAGCGACAGCCGAAGTTTGCCAGGCTGCCAGTACCTAATTGCTGAGACGGAGACAGAATTTCTGGAAGCGCGGATGCTGAACCCACGAAAAGTATTTACACATTGCAAGTTGGTGACACATATCACAGGTTATCAGCGGACGCCGCTCTGCTTCTGCAATGATGTAGAGGCAGAGGAAGCACTCTGTGTGGAAAAACGGCAGGAACAGCAGCACGCAATCCTTTTAACGCACATTGCTGAAAAGGATTTTACCTTTACAGAAGAGATGAACCTCTCGCCAGGTCGGGAGGGGGCGGCAGAACTGCTGACAAACCAAATATCCAGCTCTGTGACCGAGACGAAAATTGTTGGAAGCAAGCTGATTTTCAAGGGAATGTTCTCCATTAGCCTGCTGTACCGAACTGCTGATGGTACCTGTGGCTCCGCGACATCCGAACTACCATTCTCTCAAATTATGGAAATTGAGGGCGTAGAGGAAGGGGCTGCCGCGACGCTGCAATTGCAGCTCACTGGTACGGATTTCCAAATTGATGGTGATGATCCGGAGGGCCGACAAATTGCTGTGACATTGTACTTCCATGCAACAGCTCTGCTGCGGGAGGAACAGGATTTGACGCTGCTGAGCGACTTGTATTCAACCGCTTACGACATGACCTACGAAGCCGCACCATTGACTCTGACCAGCTTTTGTGAAAACCTTACCCGCCGGCAGACCGTGCGGGAGGTGCTGGAAATCGGTGTAGTAGCTGAATCCATCCTAGCGCTGTCAGCTATCTGTGGAACCGTCTCCGTAGGCCGGGAGGGTTCTGTCACTGTGCTCCGCTCTGGCGTAATGGTCCGGGCATTGTATGTTGACGAGGGTGGCGTGCCCTTAGTGGCAGAACGCTGCATTGACGTCAGCTGCCAGCTGGAATTGCCAGAAGACAGCCGCATTACAGCGAAAGCTATTTGTTCAGAGGAGGTACAGGGCAATTTAGGAGACCGGGGAATTGAAGTACGATTTCCTGTGGACTTCCGGATCGAGGCGGCCTCACGGGTCAAAAAAGTCTGTATTACATCCGCCAAGCTGGATACGGAAGCGGTAAAGGATACATCCGGCGCACCGTCGCTGGTACTGCGATGCATGGGAAAGCAGGAAACCGCTTGGGACTTGGCGAAAAAATACAACACAACGATTGCCGCCATCCTTTCCGCAAACCAGCTGGAAGAAGAGGCCGATATTCCGCAGGAAAAACTGCTGCTGATCCCAAGGAAACGATCATAACCTCTTTTTGAACAGAAACTCTGGCAGCATTCGGTCCAAAGGCCAAATACTGCCAGAGTTTTCAGCGGTGATAAAGTCCCATAACCTGACCTTCTTGAAGGACATGCCCTCTCATTGCCTTCACCAAAGCACTACGATTCGCAGAGGCGTCCAGCTGCAAAAAACAGTCCAGCACATATACACGGAATACATACCGGTGGGGCTTTTTCAGGAACGCAGGCGGATAGGGGCCGCGATAACGGTTTTTTCCATAGGCCCGCCCCTGCACTGCACTACAGAAGGTGGATGGGCCATAGGGAATTTCAGCTGGGATTTTCTCCATTGGAGGAAGATTCCAAAGCAGCCAATGGCTATAATTTTTGACAAATGGGATATCCAAATCATCCAAAATAACAACCATAGAAACTGCTTCGCGGCAAAGTCCCTGCAATTGAAGGGGAGGCGAAACATCCTCGCCGTCACCGGTGTGGATTTTAGGAATCATCCCGCCAGGCTGAAACGCAGGACTGGCAATTTCCAAATACTGCATAACATCCTCCTCAATTTTCTGCATAACGGGAAAGGAACTGCCGCGTCCGCTCCTCTTTGGGATGGTCAATCACCTCTTTGGGATCACCCTGCTCCACAATCACACCACTATCCATAAAAATCACTTGATCCGCCACATCTCTGGCAAATGCCATCTCATGGGTAACAATGATCATTGTCGTTTTCTGCTCCGCTAAGGAACGGATGACACGCAAAACTTCACCAGTCAGTTCTGGGTCCAGAGCTGAGGTAGGTTCGTCAAAACAGAGAATATCCGGATGTAGCGCCAATGCCCGCGCAATAGCAACCCGTTGCTGCTGTCCACCAGAAAGCTGATGGGGATAGTGGTCCGCACGATCTGAAAGGCCCATTTGTTCCAACAGCGCTTTTCCAGCTTTTAGAATTTCTTCCCGACTCTCGCTATTCTTCCCTTTTGCCCGTAGTTCCCGGGCAAGGGTTATGTTTTGCAGAGCAGTATATTGCGGAAACAAATTGAAACTTTGAAACACCAAACCAAAATGTAACCGCTTTTCCCGAATATCCCGTTCGATCTGCGTTGAAGGGTCGCCAGCGTCGAAGATTACGCTGCCTTTTACAGAAATCGAACCACCATCAGGACGTTCCAAGAAGTTCAGGCAGCGAAGGAGGGTTGTTTTTCCGCTGCCGGAGGAACCGATGATAGACAATGCCTGCCCCTGTTCCAGGGAAAAACTTATATCATTCAGAACTTTCGTGTCGCCAAAATGTTTTTCAATATGCTTTACTTCTAAAATCGACATAATGCACCTCCTTACCGGAAATAATCCAGCTTACGCTCAAACCAGCCAAACAGAAGCGTCAGAATGCCCACAAAGACTAAGAAGAACACCGCGGTGGAAAATAGGGGCCAGATCAGGCCCTTCGACGCATATTCGTTGGCAGTCATAATAATCTCCTTGTTGGAGATGATTCGTGCCAGCGAGGTATCCTTAACCAGGGTGATGATCTCGTTGCCCATGGGAGGCACGATGCGTTTAATCAGCTGAAGCAGGGTGATCTTAAAGAAGATTTGACTCTTGGTCATACCTAAAACCTGTCCAGCTTCATACTGCCCTCTGGGAACAGCTTCAATGCCGCCACGAAAGATTTCAGAGAAATAGCAGGCATAGTTGATGACAAAGGCGACCGTTGCTGCAATCAACCGTCCACGGTTGCCGGACGGCCAAGGCGTCCCCCAGCCCATCAGGCCAGGGCCAAGGAAGATTACCAGCAATTGCAGCATCAAAGGGGTACCGCGGATAATCCAGACGAATGTTTTAACAAGCCATGCCAGGGGTTTGAAGCGGCTCATGGAGCCAAAGCAGACCAGTAGCCCTAAGGGGATTGAAAACAGCAAGGTCAGCCCAAATAGCTGACAGTTGATTATAAAGCCCTCACACAAGCGGCCCAGGATAACACTCATATGTTTCCACCTCAAAAGACACTCTATGGGACAAGGGGAATACATCCCCCTGTCCCATGAAAGCAAGTATGTTTTTGGATTGAATCAGGCAGCAGCAGGCTCAGCTAGTACCAGGCCAAACTGATCCGCCAGGGCCTGCATAGAGCCATCCTCCATCATTTCAGCAAAGATATCGTTCACAAGGTCCCGGATATCGGAGTCCTTACGGAAAGCCACGCCATAATTTTCAACCGCCAGCTCATCCACAATCTTCAGATCAGCATAATCGGTACCCTCGCCAGTCATAGCGTTCGCCAGGGTCAGGTCAAGTACAGCAGCGTCAGCAGTCCCAGCCTTGACTTCCATCAAACAGTCTGTCTGAACGCTCTTGCCGACATAATCGGCTTGGGCCAAGTTGGCATCGGGTTCTGTCTCCTCACCGCCAATGATCTGTGCCTCACCAGCAGAGCCAACTTCTGCCGCTACGGTTTTACCAATAAGGGAGGAGGTGTCTGTATATTCCGTTCCATCCTTGACTACAACTACCTGTGCATTCTTAACATAAGGAATGGTACAGTTCATGTTAGCTTCCTTTTGGGAATCCAGTGTCATACCGTTCCAGATGCAGTCGATGGACTTACCAGATAGCTCAACTTCCTTAGTCTCCCAAATGATCTCCTGGAACTCCGGCTCTACTCCCAATTTCTCGCAAACAGCCCGGGCAAGCTCAGTATCAAAACCGGTAAAGTTCCCTTCATCATCTGTATAGTTCATAGGCTCATATACCGTGTAACCAATAATCAATTTGCCATTTGACTGGATGTACGCCAAGTCGCTCTCGTCGCCACCAGTCTGCTCATCGTCGCCGGTAATCGAACTTCCTCCATCACTGCCGTCGTCAGAGTTGCCAGAATCACCGCCGCAGGCGGACAGGGCCAAAACCATCGTTAAGGCCAGCGCAAGGGTTAAAAGTTTCTTCATCATCATTTTCATCCTCCAAAATGCGAACAGGATTTCTCTGTTCTTTTAGTACAGTAGTAGTTTACCATGCTAAAGCATCGCTGTAAATGTGGAAAACACATGAATCCTGTTGGAGTTCTATTATCATTTCCTGTGCAGTTTCTCCAAAGCCAGACGGGCTGTCATACTTTGCACCAGCCAGACATAGAGTTAAACAAGAATATGGAGCGAAAAAAGGACGGGATATAATTATGAATACCATGATCTATCAAAATATCGCCACCCGCACGGCGGGCGATATCTACATCGGTGTGGTAGGCCCGGTGCGGACGGGCAAATCCACTTTCATCAAGCGGTTTATGGAAACGCAGGTGATTCCCAATATCGAAAATGTCTACCGTAAGGAGCGGGCCAGGGATGAACTTCCTCAAAGCGGTTCCGGGCGGACAATCATGACGGCAGAACCGAAGTTTGTACCAGAGGAAGCCGCCCAGGTACAACTGCCTGACGGCGCGTCATTTTCCGTGCGGCTGATTGATTGTGTGGGCTATATGGTACGGGGAGCCATCGGACAATATGAGGACGACTCGCCCCGTATGGTGACCACACCTTGGTATGACCATGAGATCCCCATGACCGAAGCAGCGGAAATCGGCACGCGGAAGGTTATCACAGAACACTCTACCATCGGCATTGTCATCACTACGGATGGGACCATCTCTGACATTGTACGAGAGGACTATCTGGAAGCTGAGGAGCGCGTTATCCGGGAATTACAGGAACTGGGCAAGCCATTCATCGTCTTATTGAACTCCAGTGATCCCAAGTCTGACCGTGCCAATGCCATCGCCCGGGACATCGCTTCCCGTTACGAGGTCAACTGTGTACCAGTGAACTGTCTGGACCTGGCGGAAGAAGACGTTGCCGACATTTTGAAAGCGGTTCTATACGAGTTTCCTATGCAGGAGCTGGATTTGTTCCTCCCACCCTGGGTAGACGCGTTGCCGCTGGAGCATCCGATTAAAGCCAGCCTTTATGATGCTGTCCGGCAAGGCACAGCGCAGTTACAGCATATCCGTGAAGTAGATGGCGTAATTGCCTCCTTGGGAAACTGTGAGAACATCAGTGAGGCACAGATTACAGCCATCGACCTCGGCACCGGTGTAGCGGCGGCTCGCCTGAGCCTGCCACGGGAGCTGTTCTATCACACACTATCGGAGCAGTCCGGCTTTGAAGTGGCGGATGACGGCGACTTGATGAGTCTGCTGACGCGCCTGGCAGCCGTTAAGGCAGAGTACGATAAAGTTGCAGGGGCTTTGAAAGATGTACGGGAAACAGGATATGGTATTGTTGTGCCCAGCATCAACGAACTGCAATTGGAAGAGCCGGAGATCATGAAGCAGGGTGGACGGTATGGTGTTAAACTGAAAGCCAGCGCCCCTAGTATACATATGATCCGCGCAGATATTGAGACAGCGGTTTCGCCAATCGTAGGCAACGAGAAACAGTCGGAGGATATGGTGAACTATCTTCTCCAGGAGTTCGAGGGGGATACCGGGAAGATCTGGCAATCCAACATTTTCGGCCGCAGCTTCCACGAGTTGGTAAGCGACGACTTGCAAGCAAAATTGAAGCGGATGCCAGAGGATGCGCGGAAGAAACTACAGGAAACCTTGACGCGCATTATTAATGAAGGCAGCGGCGGGCTGATTTGCATTATCCTATAAGCGATAGAGCAGCGGGCGCTAGGGACGGCGTCTGCTGCTTCTTTGACGTTAACAAACACATGAGAGGAAGGTATAATTTTACAATACATGTAGGAAATACAAAGGGGGATATGTATATGTTCTATTGTGCTGATTGGACAATCAAAGCATTTTTTGAAGGTGATTGGCCAAGGGATACATTGCAGCGGTGGTGGGGGATGTGGAATGAAACCGCAGAGATCATATTTAGCTGCGGCTTTGGTGATCTGGACGCACATACGGGCAATTAACATGTTTAACCAGATACTTGATTTTTCCGCAAATGGGACCTTACATACATGCTGAAAGACGGCTGTGCTCCTCTTCAGCGCGAAGTGGCTTTGATCCTGCGCTTCAGCAGACGCTGTTATTGGAAATGAAAAGTCTCAAGCTTACAATCAAGTATGTTGTGGAAGATCAAGGTGAAAACTTGAGGACAGACAAGTATATACGCGAAGTTTACAAGATTACAAGCGATGGACAGCGTTTCGTAATCCAACAGGAAGCTGAGTGGAATAATGACGTAGAAGAATCATAAAAACGCCCGGCGGTCATAAAAATGAAGTGACCCCGAAAAGTTAGACAAAGTTTAGGGACGGGAATTGTACAAGCAGCCGAAAGGGCTTGTTGCCTGTGAAGAGCAGGTGGCAAGCCCTT
>JAAWGR010000061.1 GCA_022795445.1 Oscillibacter sp.
GAATTATTCCCATGCGGCGCTGACGGAGTATGACGGATTTCTTGTCGTCTCCTGTGAAAACACGGAAGCGACATCCGGCAATCTCTGCGGCGCAAGAACCTATCTCGGCGGCATTATTCAAATGGGGCTGTATACAGATCCCATGCTGGGCGGAACCCATTTCACCAAGAGCGGCGGACTGATCGTCAAACCCGACAATGCCGTTGCGTGAGAAAGGAGGCGCGTTTTATGACCTTATATCTTTACATGACGAAAAAGAAAATTCTGCTTCTGACCATCGAGAATGTGGTCTCCTATACGGCGGATCAGGCGCTTACGGAGAATGACGGCAGCATTGTCGCTGCTGTGCCGGGTGGTGCAGCGCAGGATTCGTAAAGGGGAATCGCTTGACACAATTTTATTGGATTATCCGAGGCTGACCGAGCAGGAACGGGATACCGTGCGGGCGATTTGTGGATCATGAAAAGGGGGCGCAGCATTTGCTGCGCCCTTTCCTGCGTAAGTCTGCTTATTCCAATGCCGCCGCGACCGCCGGGGCCAGGTACGAAAGCCACAGCGCGTAGCCCGCGGAGGTAAGATGGATGCCGTCCAGGGAATACACCGGCTTCAAATCGCCGTTTTCGTCCGCGAACGCCTGGAACATATCCAGATAAACGATGTCCAGTTCTTCACAAAGTGCCTCCAGTTCCGCGTTCACGGCGAGCATATCCTCCGGTCGGTTTGGGTGTGCCGCAGAGGTGGGAAGCATACTGTTGACAAGGAACTTTGTTTCCGGGAGACGGGTATGCAGTTCCTCTAAAATCATGCGGAAGTTTGACGCGATGCCCTCCGGCGTCCACCCCTCCTCCCCCATATCGTTGGCTCCCGCCATCAGGGAAAGAACCTTCGGCTCCGTTGCCGCCACGGAATCTAGGCGGGCCAATATGCCGGAGGTGGTATCGCTCCCGATTCCCCGGTTTGCCGCCCGCAGGCCGGGAAAAGCGTCCTGCCACTCAAACTGCTGGGTGATGCTGTCCCCCAGACAGCACAAATCCACCGGCCCGCCGGGGAAGCGCATGAAAGCCGCCTCTCTCTCCCGGTAGCGAATCCCTGCGGCGGCAAACGGTTCTTTTTCTTCCGGCCAGACCGTTTCGCTTAAATCAGGCTCGGCATACAAATCGGCATACAAAGTCGATATGTCCACCGGGGGGGGGCGTTTGTGTTCAATATGAACGCTATACAGAGACAAAGAAGCATGGCTGCCTCTGCTGCGCAGAGAATAGGCCAAAGCCGGGCGTTTTTTCCGAAAGGCCTGGACAAGTTCCGTTTTTTCATAAGAGACTCCTTTCTTCCAGAACTGCAAAATTGAGATCAAGTCCGGGACTCCGACCCGGCCGTCCGGCGGAAAAAGCGCCGGAAGAACAGCAATTCCAGCAGCGTGATAAAGATTGTGATGCAGACCGTTGCAATTGCGGCGCCGATGGGGCCGAGGCGCTGAATCAGGATCAGGTCTAAAATAATGTTCAGCCCCCCGGCCAGCAGGGTGTGAAGCAGGTTGATGTTGACTGCCCTGACAACGACAATCATATTTCCCAGCAGCTTCCGGAAGGATGCAGTAATAAAATAATTCAGACAGAGAACTCTGAAAATAGGAAGGACATTTGCATATTTTTCGCCGTAAATCAAGGTGATCATAAGGGGTGCAAACAGCATCAGACCCACAAATACCACAAAATTGATTAAAGTAAATATTTTGAGCAGGCGTCGGAAATATCTTTTGAAAACATCTATGCCGGAAGAAAAGTTTTCTACCATGTGCGGATAGAAGTAGGTAATTAAACAAGTTGGGATAAACGTACATGCAGAGGGCAATACCGCTGCAACCTTATAGTCTGCTAAGATATTGGGGTCAGAGAGAGTGGCGTCTAAGCATGTAATGTCCAGGAGGACCAATATGGTGGAGGTGAAATTTGTAAGGGCGCACAGGACGGCGTATTTGGTGATGGTCTTTTTGCTGCTGTCCGGCAGAGCCTGCGGCTGAGAGAAAACGGAGGAAATAAAACCGCTTCTGCGCAGTTCCAGGAAGCCAAGCCACGCTGCGGCGGCGGTTGCAGCATAATTGGATGCAATAAGTCCTGGAATACCGAACAATCGAGTAAAGAGGATATTCCCGAAGACCGTAAGAATGGTGGAGATTACATTAAGACGGGAAAATTCTCGATTTTTTCGCTGAATGCGCAAAGCCGTCAGGAAAAAACTGTTTGCATAGGAAAAAAAGGGAAGACCACACATCAGCCGCAGGTAATATGCGGGAACCGCGCTTCCCGACCGCTGCTTGAAAAACGCTAAGAAAAGAATAAAAAACCCCAATAGGATGTTAAACCTGGTCCCTTTCCAAAAGCTGTAACGGTAAATAGCATTTTTCCGCTGCTCCGTGACATGCTCGCTGCAAAATTGCATCACGGCGCTGGCCATTCCCAGGCCAATGAAGATTCCTACATAGGAATAGAGGTTATGAGCACTGACATACCCGCCGTATTCCACCTTTGAAAGATTCCGGATGACCAGGAAGGACGAAAGAAGCGCTCCTATTTGGGCAACGACGCTGCTTCCAAAAATATAAAAGAGACCGCCCTTTGCCAGCTTGCGAAATTCGGACAGGGCCTCCTTAAAAAAATTTCGTAGCATTCAGACTTCACCTCGGATTTCGGCAATGGTTTGGTAAGCCTGTAAAATGCAGTCTTCAATGGAACAATATGTCCAATCACCGTACCGCCCAATCGTATAAACCTGCTGCTCCCTTAGGGCGGATTTTATAATTTCCTTTTCCCGGTTCGATTCTTCCCGGATATGCACGTAGGCTGGATTCATCAGGATGCTGTTTTCTGCGATTAATTGGTGGTCTTTTACGATTCCGGTTTTTTTCAAGTCCTGCAGGACCGTCTCCCGCCAGTGTGACACATCGATGTGGGCATCCTCCGGGAATCCCAGTTCTACATATAAACTCATGAGGGATTGGCGCAGGATGTTGTTATAAAAACCAACACGATAAAAGCAGACCGCAGGGTCGGGATAATAGATCCAATGAATGGAAGGATCGATGGCGGGCAGGTCAAAGCCCAAGTTGAAAACGAGGACTTGGTTGCAAGTGAAAGCAGCGGCTGTCTGGATCCTGGCCAGCTGTAAAAAGCGGGGAAATGGAATGGTATTGATGAGATGCTGGTAGTGGATTGTTCCATTTGGAGTACGCACATATTTTTGTGCCAGATCTATGCTTTGGACGTCTGTGCCGCAGAGAACCTGGGAGCGGTCAACGTTTTCCGCAATTTTTTGGACGAACGCCTCTGCACCCCTGCTGGAATAATAAAATGTATCATTATAGGTTTCCTTTTGGTGCTTCCGGAAGCCCCGAATGATTTCCTCTGGCTCGGCATAAGGAAAGAAACGACCCATGGCGTTCATATCCAAATGGTTCAAGTTGCAGGCATAAAGCTTGCTGTTGTATGGAATAAGAAATTTATTCGCAATCCCGGCCCCGAATTTGGCGTACAGCATTTCTTGGAAAGTGCACACTGGACCTGCTGGACGATAATACAAGCCAGTCAGGCAGTCGACGAACTCCTCCTTTTCCAGCTGGTGGATGTTGTACTGGAAAGGATAATCAATATATTGGCCATTGTAAAATATTTTCGTGCATTTTTTTTGGAATACGGAATCGCCGCCATGGAGCAGCCCGCTGAATTCCGCCTGTATAGCGGGATTGCTGAAATGAAAAAAATGTCCCGCATAGTCCCATACGAACCCGTTTTGCCGGATGGTGCGGCAGTAGCCTCCGATTTCGTTTTCCCGCTCCAGCACCAGGTAGTCTTCCCCCCGGAGCTTGGCGGCGCAGGACAGGCCGGAAATCCCGGCGCCCAAAATGAGATAATTGGTATTCATATAGAACCCTCCCCCCCCTGTCAGCGCTGCAGAGCGCCGGCGTTTTGATACCGGAGCAGCTGCTTCTCCATGGAAAACGCCGAATTTACATAGTCCACTGCCCTGTGGTCTGCCTGGGGAGGGACGCTGAGCGCATCTTCAAATACCGCTAGGACATCGGGAAGCGTGCCGCCTGCCGGGGTTTTGACAAAGGGAAATGGGTATTTGTAAATAACGATACGCCCTGTTCCCAGAGCCTCCAGAACCATCATAGATAAGCCGTCGTGCTGCGGATAGCGGAACAGGATGGAACACTTCCCATAAAGCTCTCGCATCCCTGCCGCGTCCAACGTGCCTTCATAGGAAATGTTGGGAAGCGGGCATTTGTCATGGCTTCCGCTGTTCGCCGTAATGTGAAAACAGATATCCGGATACCGACGGGCGATCTCTTTCAAAAGCGGCATTCCGTAGAATTCTTCCTTCGTTTCAGGGATATACGCCAAGACCGCATGGCGTTCCGGCATGGGCAGCGGCGAAAATTGAATGCTGGTCGGAACGATAGGGACTACAGCGCTTTCGATCCCCACCGTCCTCAGCTCCCGTTGCAGTAGTTCCGAGCCCGCTAAATGGAGAGTGCGGTTGTAATCGCGGACCAGCCTGCCGGGGGCGTCGCCCAGGGCGATCAGGACGTCCGTCCCGATCCAGTGAAGGATCCGCTTTTTACGCAGAAGCCCGGCAACTCGCCAGTAAAAGGAAGCCGTATGCGTTCCGAAAACGGCGTAAATGGTATCGGCCATGAGCACTTTTTTCAGGTTTCGGAGCTTCCGGCGCAGGGCCCCAGGGCAGGAGGTGAACTCGTCGCAAATCCATCCCTGGGATTGATAGAGCGGTTTGATATGCTGGATTTGGGAGGAGCCGGTTATAAGAATGCGCATATTGCGTTTCATACCCTGTGCCTCCCTTCATGGGAAGGGGCCGCAGGGTCAGGGGCGAGAATAAGGTCAGACTGCCATACGCAAAGTATGCAGTTGCCCTTTATGTCTGCGGGGGGGGGGGCGTTTTCGATAATATTGTTTTTCATATGGGGACAGTCAACCTCCTTGATTTTTCGTGCGGGATTTCCCGCCAGGACGCAGTATCCATCCGGGAAACTCTTTGTGACCACCGCTCCCGCGCCGACGGCGGTGTGGGGGCCAAGGGTGACGCCCGGCAGGATCACCGCGTTCATCCCCAGCCAGCACTGCTCCCCAAGGATGATATCTTTTCCGGGAAGATGGCCGTAAACGTCGGACGGGTTGTGGTTAGCGGTGATCAAGCCCACTCCTGGGGCGATGGCGCAGCCTTTTCCGATTACAATTTTCCCGTCAATGCCCTGGAAATAGCTTCCCGTTCCCCGAAAGTTCTGCATATCGTCCGGATCAAAAACAATATTCTGCGGCGCGCCGATGTGTATCCAGGGCGGTACGGGCCAGGGTACATGGCCGTTTTGTCCTAGCACCTTCTGCCGGAACCAGTCCCGGAGGACCCACTCCCAGCCGGTGGAGAAGTGCCAGCGGTCAAAGTACCGGCCAGTCAAGTATTTTTTGTCATAGCACAGGCAGCCCAGGCCATAAATTATGGTGACCAGCAGCCAGACAAAGGGGCGGCGGATGGTACGCAAAAGCTGTTTCATGCGGGGGTCCTCCTCCTGAGATAATAGCACATATAGCCGAAGCAGAGGGCAGCGCTGAACATATGGACAGCCGTTGTGGCCCAAGCTGCCCCGATGGAACCGGCGTTCAAAATCCATAAGGTGTCCAGTACGCAGTTGGCCCCTCCGGACAAAAAGGTGATGATAAGATTGACCCGTACCTTCCGCTGGGTATAGATGATGTTCTGCGACGGAGTTTGAATCCCAGCGTGAAAAAAATAGCCGATCATTAAAACAATGAAACAGGGCACAGCGTCTGTATACTGATTTCCGAACACCAGAGGGATCGTCCAAGAAGCCGTCAGGATGGCGGCCCCTGAAATCAGGAGGCTGCCGCCTGCACAGACAGCCAGAAGCTTGATATAGCTTTGCCGCACCCAGTTCAAATCCTGATTGTTCCGCGCGAAGTAAGGCCCGATATATGCGATAATGGAAGCGGGAATGAATGCCAGAGCCGCAGGAACCGTGCTGGCGACCTTATAGGAGGCAATGACCGTATCGTCGCCGATGATCAGGCCAATCAGAAAAACATCCAGAAGGATAAGTCCCTGTGCCATCCCGCTGTTTAGCTGTGACGCAAATGCCAGTTTTAAAAAAGATTTCTGCTCGGGGGGGGAAAGGGGGGTGCTCCAGCGCCAGGAGAAATCCAAATGCTTCCGAGAGGCCCACAGGCTGAAAACCAGCACCAGGAAAGCGATGACATAGTTGCTGTATACCGCGCCCCGGAGGCCGATCCAGTAAGACATGGGCAGGATGGCCACGTAATGAATCAGCGTTTGAAAAAGGTTGATGACGCCGAAGAGATGATTTTCCAGCCGGACCCGCAGGTTTGTCAGAAGGAAATTGTTGGTGGTGTTCAGGAACGGCATCAAACATAAATTGCGCGTCAGCGTGGCAGCTTCTTCCGTCCGGAATGGGTAGTACCAGGGCGAGAGGTACAGCAGCAGCGCCACAACGGCGCTGAATGCAATCCCGCGGCTCAGCCCATAGCTGAAAAAGGTGTTGCGTCGTTTGATATCAGCGTGATTTTCATTACAAAATTGTCCAGTGGCCATGCTGCATCCCAAGTCGCCCAGCAGCGACACCATGCCCATGCAGTTCATAACATAGCTGTAAGTGCCATAGTCGCTCTTGGAGAGAACCCGGACGATAATGGTGCCGCCGATAAAGACCAAGACCTTACAGGCTACGTTGGAAAAGAACACGGAGAAAAAGCCGGTTCGGAGCAGCTTGCCTGCGGCCTCCCGGATACGGGGCCAAAGTTGGTTCATAAAACTCCTTTCCAGGGCGCGGGAAGCACCATGCCGCCTTTCCTGGCGGACGGCGCGCCGGTTTTAGAAATACCGCTTATAGATGCCCAGTATATTGATGGCCTGGATTTTATCCTGGGCGGTTCCTTCCTCAAAGGTTTTCCGCACGTCGTCCCGGAGGGCAGGGTCCTGGATACGACTGATATTTTCCTGATAATAGCGCTGATAGAATTCTCGCAGGCGGGAGTTTGTGCGGTACCAGGTTTCCACGGGATTCATTTCATTTTGGAAAATGAGCTGCTTGGGGATATTCAGAATCCGCGCCGCCTTGTTGATGCAGCGGTAAATCATCGTCCGCACGTCGTCCACCGCTTTGGGGAAGTAAAATTCGTTGCGGAAGCTCTTGTTGACGGGCTTACCCGTTTTCTGCCAGACATATTTGGCCGCCCCGGGATATTGGGTGACAATCCACATTTCAGCCGCATAGCGGTGCGTCCGCCATTTCAGCGGAATGCGGTAGGCAAATTCCAGAAATTCCACGTCCACATAAGGGGAGACTGCCTCCCATTCCTGCTGGCGCACGGCGACAGAGGTCATAAGGAGGAGATTATCCTCCTCATACAGATTCATCTGCTCATTGTTTTCATAATCCGTTTTGTATTCTTCGGGAAGGACGTAAGGAACGACTTTTGAATACCGGAACAGGATATCCGAAGGCGGGATGTGGGTGTTTTCGGCGTAGGTTGCTTCATACTCACCCGCCATAAGCCCCGTTGCGCTCAAGCCGATGTTGTGAGAGGCAAGGTCCTTTACGGCCCGGTTCGCGCCGGTGCAGATACTATAGGTCACCTGGCCGCCGAATTTGTCCACCATCTCATCCACATCCATCAGCAGGTCGCCGCCGTCCATGGGAAGGAAGTAATATTCGTTTCCCAAATCCTCCGCCATTTTTTTGAAGGAGGTATGATCAATGGTGCCGCTTTGGCTGTAACAGAGATTCAGAATGTTCCGATAGCCCAGATCATGGGCGACCCAAGTGATCATACGTCCGTCCAGTCCGCCGGACAGGTCGCACTGGCCCTGGTAGCCGTATTCCTCATTTTTGGAGAAAATGCGGTCCACCGCCTTGCGGAAGCGCTTGTCCAGTTCCTCGATGCATTCCTCCAGGGGTTGATCATGCTCCGGGAGGTTGCGGAACATATGATAGCGCAGTTCCTTGCAGGAGCCTTCTTCCACTAGAAGGTATTTTCCGGCGTTCAGCCGACGTATGTTTTGGAAAGGCGTGCTGCCGTGCAGAAGCGCGCCTGTGCAAAGCAGTTCCCGGCAGGCCCGGGTATCCGGCTCGACGGGGACGCCCTGTTCCTTCAAATACGCCGTCAGGATATTATTGTGGCTGGCGGCGGCGAATAGGCCGTCCCGCTGGGTGTAATAGACCGTTTTTTCCCCCGTCTGATTCGTAAAAATTTCGAGCACGGCGCCGTACCGTACGGCGCCGCAGAAGGAGCCTCTCAGCTCCTTCTGAAAGATCTCTGGCTCTTCCCGGATGAGATAGTCCACCGTTTCCCGCCAACTCCCGCAGCCTTTGGCGTCCATCAGCTCCTGCTTGTTGAAGATCACGCCGTCCAGCAGGACGGTTTTTTCTTCGTCCGTATAAAACAGCTTGTCGTTTTCAAATTTCGGCATGGGGCTGTAATAGAAATGGACGCCGTTTGCCGTTAAACGCCGGGGATTGTCCAGAGGAATGTCCTTTGGAATTTCGCCAGTGGTAATGAGAAAACCGTACATGGAACTGTCTCCTTTTGCTTGATTAGTTTGGGGCTTCCTTTTCTTCCAGATGTTGACCGGCGGTCTTCCGGAGAAGCTGGTGATAAATCTGGTTCTGGGCTTCCCGGGAGAAACGCTGCCGGAATTCCAGGCTTTTGGTCAGCTGATAGCCGCCGTCCCGAATGATCGCCTCAATGGCGGCTTCCATTTGCGGGGCGGTCTGGCAGACGTAAGCATTTTCAGCGCCCTTCAGGGTTTCCTCAAACTCGCTTCCCGGAGGCGCGTAAGCAATGATAGGCTTGTTGAGATAGATATAATCGAAGATTTTGGTTCCGAGGCCGGTTGTATAACTGATAATTGCACTGCAGATATGGGCCGCTTTTGCAGCTTCCATTGCCTGATCGTAGGGAAGAGGGCCAAGTTCATGGTATTGTTCGGAGGGAAGGCCGGACTTCTCCAAAATCGGTTGGATGTTCTCAATGCTTCCAGCGTGGTAAATATGAATGAGCCGCCCTTGATGCGACAAAGCGGATGCGGCACGGAAAAGCGTCTCCGCGCCTTCGGAGGTGTAGTATGACAGTTTCCCAAGGACGAAAATCCGAATTGCTCCGCCGTCCTCCTGCGATGCCGGTTCCGCTTCTCTGGGAGGCTCCATGTCGTAGCCATTGAAAATGCACAGGCTCTTTTCCTTCAGGAAAGGATAGTGCCGTTCCATAATCTGCAGGCTGCGGGGCGTGCAGGTGACGAAGGCGGAGCAGGCTTTCATCAGCTGTACCTCCTGACCGCAATAAAGAATCTGGGTCTTTTTGTGTCCCAGGATGCTACGAAGGGTTTTGCGCTCCCGGGGATCGTACAGCCACAAATCCCGGTAATCAACAATTAGGGGGATATGGTAATGTTCCTTTATATAAACTGCCGGTTTCACTGTGAAAAAGGGGCCGAGGCTGACAAGGCAGCAGTCGAAAGCCGTTTCACTGCAAAGGCGGTCAATGACTGGATACATGGTTTTTTCAGGAATTTTCCCGTCTTTTGAGGGAGTAAATTCTGCATAGGAAGGCCCCGGGAGATGCGGCCCGTTTGCCAGATCCGCATCATAGCAGGTATCTGCCAACTTTAGAACGGTGACATCCTCTCCGGCCTTTTGTAAATAGGCGGTGAGGCTGGTCATGCGCAGTCCCCCGACGCCGGTAAAGGGAGCAAAATATGGACTAATGAGCAGTATCTTCAATTGCAGGTTCCTCCTTCCCCAATGCTGTTAGTTTTAGGGAGAACAATACGACAGCCGCCAGGTAAATCCACATGGCAATACTGTCCTGGGCGTCGGAAGACGAGGTGGAAAGAAAGGGATATGCCAGCAGTACCAGGAAATATAACAGGGACAGGGCGCAGACATGGCGGTCATGGCGTTTATAGCTTTGCCAAAACGCCAATAGAAACGATTTTAACAGCAGGAAGGCAATCGCGCACAGTGGTATTAGAATGAAAATACCGTAGTCGGCAAGAATTCGGGCAATGAAACAGTGGATGCTCCACGCCCGGCCATCCTCCATAACTTGCCAGGATTCACAAAGCCCGGATGTGTTGCCGACGCCGACCCCCAGACCTTTGGAATAGACAAGGCAATTGAGTGCGTGACGTAGCAGACTTGCTCGTATCCCTCCGCTTGCATCCGAACGAAGAATTTGTTCGCCGGTTTCTTCATTTGTTGTAAAGAACTCCTCCTCCAACGAGGGACCAGTCGGGGTATTGATAACAAATTTTGGCGGTGCTGTTTGTCCGGCGTTTTCCGGCTGATTATGGTATTCTTCCATTTGGGCGCGGTATTGGCGTATAGCTCCTGAAATGTAATAGTATTTGCAACCGAATTGAGTTCCAGCAATGAGAACCAATATGGCTAGCGGAATCCAGAGACGCTTTCGGTCCGAGACCAAAAGAAACACCGTAAAGCCGATAAATACAGCCCAAAAACCTGCCAGAACAAGTCGGGCGGAACCAGCGATAGACAAAAAATATAACGCTGAAAACCCGGCAACAATACCCCACCGTAATTTCCTTCCTGCACTTTTCCAGTTCACAGCAGCAGAAAGAAAAAGCGTAATACCGGAAAAGACAACGCTGGAAGTATAATCATTCGTATTTTCGTAGCTTACTACGGGAAGCTGATAAATCCCGCCGAGAAATTCGAAACGTTTGAAATCATTATACTTTGGGCTAAAAATCCCACCGAAAAATATTTCATAAATTCCCAGCAGACACAAGACCGCTAAGGTGGCGGCAACCGTGTACAGCGTGACCCGGCGCATCTGCTTGTCCCGGCACAGCCGCAGCATGAGAAGGAAGAAGCACATATCAAAGCACAGGTTGAACAGCATCCGGAACGTGCGCATAAAGTCCATAGCCCGGAACAAGGACCCTGCGGCATAGACCAGCATGACGGCGGCAAATACATAACACCATTTTTCCAATGCGGAGACTCCCCGCCATATCGCCTCCTTTTCCCGGATGGCATAGAGGATATACAGCACGGCAGCAATAGGGAGCGCTATACGAAATAGAAATATGGAACCCAGCGCGGGCACGGCGATTGGCAGGAGATAGGAGCCAAAAAAGGAGGAAAACACCGTAATGACCCAGCAGACCATCAGACTTCCTCTCAATTTGTCCGCCTTCCACCCGACGGCAAGTGCGTTCACTTTTTCTTTCATTGGCTGCATTTCCTTTCTTTCAGCGATTCAAACAGTGAAATATACTGCATCGCATTTTTTTCCCACGTCAACCCCAGCGCGGCCTGTCGTCCCCGTTCCGCAATGGCGGAGGCCTCTTTCGGATGCTTCAGACACCATAGAATGGTTTTTGCAATCGTTTCCGGTTGGTCCGGAGGGACTAAAAAACCATTTTCCCCGGAAACAATCAGATCTGCGATGCCCTCGCCCTCTGTACCGATGGCGATACAGCCGCACGCCATGGCTTCCAGGTACACGATGCCGAAGCCCTCCTGAACGCTGGGCATGACGAAGAATTGAGAAGAACCCATTTTGGAAAGCACCTCATGGTTCGGGATTTTTCCGGTAAATTGTACCGAGCCGTCAAGGCCAAGGCTCTGGCACAACGCCTCCAGCTTTTTTTGCTCCGGCCCATCGCCTACAAGGACCAAGACTGCTCCCGGGCAATCGGTTTGCAGCTGCTGGAATGCACGGATGGTAATGTGGAAGCGCTTTTGCTCCAAGAGATGCCCCGCCTGAATAATGGAGCCTTCCGCTTTTTCCAGATGTTCCGGCAGGGCCTGGAGGTTGAAGCCGTTCAGGATAACGGATACCCTTGTTTCCGTTCCGCAGCTTCGGACCTTTTGGGCCAGAGCTGTGCTGACGGCTGTTACGGCGTCCGCATGATTACAAAGAGCTTTCAGTTCCGATCCCCTGCCTTGCCTGAGTGGAACGGAAGTGTCGCTGCCATGGGTTGTTACGGCGAGCGGGATGCCCAGCCGTTTTTTCAGCCAGGCGCCGGCCTCGCTGGCTGTACCCAGGAAATGCGTGTGGATGATCTCCGGAACAAACCCTTCCAGAAGCGCATTTGCTTTTTTGTGAAGCGAGCGGTATGCAAAGAGCTTATTAAGGGATTTTTCACCGTAATTGGAAAAAGAAATGTGCCGCATTGTGTAGAGCTCTACGCCGTCCACTGTCCGGCGGGAGTCTGAAAAGCGTTTTCCATCCCAGTCCCGCTTTCCAATTGGGAGCAGGACGATTGCCCGTACTTGATGCCCCAGGCGCACATATTCCCGCGCTTGTGCGTGGACAAAGGAAGCTCCAAAATCATGGTACAACCCATATTGGCAGACCACCAGGATGTTCATCCGTCAAATCTCCCAGTGAAGTCCGTGCTGGCCACATCCTTCAGCGGCAGCTTCACCGGCTTTCCCGTGGAGGCGGACTGGTAAATGGCCAGAATCATTTCCAATGCGTTCCGCCCGGCCACAGCGTCCACGTAGGGTTTCCGGTCCTGTTCAATCGCCTCGATGACATCGGCAAATAAGCTGGTGTGTCCATTCCCGTAGACGTTGCTGGTGGCTTCCTGGAGGCCCTTGTTTTTCCCGTCGGATTCCCCTTCGTCTGCAAAGTCCCATACGTCGATGTTGTTTGTGGAAGTCCCGCCCAGCTTCACCGTGCCGGTTTCGCCAAAGAGGTAAAGCGTCTCTTCCAGGTTCTTGGGGTAGACGTTGGTGGTGCCCTCGATCGTTCCCACAGCCCCGTTTCTGAATTTCACGACGGCCATGCCGATGTCTTCGCACTGAAGATAGTCGTGGAACTGCCGGCAGGTGACGCCATAGATCTCCTCCACCTCGTCCCCCATCATCCAGCGCAGCAGGTCGATGCCGTGGATGCATTGGTTCATCAGGCAACCACCGTCCTGCGCCCAAGTGCCCCGCCAGGGAGCCTGGTCGTAATAGCCCCGGTTCCGGTTCCAGCGCACATGGATGGAGCCGTGGGAGAGCTTGCCGAACCGTCCGGCTTCCAGGGCTTTTCGAGCTTCCTGAACAGCGACGTTGAACCGGTTTTGATGGCAGGCGGAAACCTTGACCCCCTTTTCTGCGCTCCGGCGAATAATTTCTTCTGCATCCGCCATGCACATGGCCATGGGCTTTTCAATGATAAGATTCACGCCCGCGTCAATGCAGTCCAGCGCGATCTGCGCATGGATGCCGCTTTCCGTGGCGATGCTGGCAAGAACCGGTTTTTCCGCAGCCAGCAGCTCCTTGTAATCCGTATAGCGGCGAATGGAGGGATTGTTCTCCAGGCCGTATTTTGCCAGAAGGGATTCCATCGCCTCCGGCAAAACGTCGCACACGGCGGCGATCTCCAGACGGTTGTTCAAGGCGGCCTTGATGTGGTTGACGGCAATGCGGCCGCAGCCGATGAGAGCATATTTCATAGAGCAGACCCTTTCCTTCTTGTGTTCTTCTGTTTATGCCGCCTCCGGTAAGGGGGCGGCTGTATGCTTTTGGAAGTTTTTCTGACGGCAAAGACGCTTATCGTTCCCCGCATATGCTTTCCTGTGCGTTTATGGAAGATTCTTTAAGGATAATCCGCGCCGGAACGCCTACCGCTGTGGCCCCGGCGGGAACGTCCGACACGACGACGGCATTTGCCCCGATCTTCGCCCCGTCGCCGATATGGACCGCACCGAGGATTTTTGCGCCTGCGCCGATGGAGACGTTGTCCCCAATGGTGGCGGAGGTGTGGTTCGGGCCTTCCGTGACGGTGACCTGCTGGAAAATGGTCACGTTCTTTCCAAACCTGGCGTAGTGCGAAATGATGATGCCGTTGAGATGATGGAATAGGATTGGCGGAGAGGCAAAGTAAGCTCCCGCGCCCAGGTCAGTACCCATGGAGGCATTGGCGAAGGCGTCGGCCCGCTTGATGCGGTATAAGTAATACAGGCGGGTCAACTTGCTTTTCCGGGAGTTGGGATTGACGACCTCCGCCCGCATTTTCCAGTATTTTTCGTGGTCATAGTGCTGGACCCAAGCCATGGCCTTGCGGACCAGCCAGTGGTTTTCGTTGATGTTCATAGCTTGTCCTTTCCCGCAGGCTGTTCATGGGCCGTCCATTTCCCGGGTATGAAGAGCGCTCCAAGGCCTGCGAAGGAACCGAGTCCGTAAGCAATGTGGAAAATAGGAAACAGCGCCGTTAAAAACAAGAGCTCCCGCAGGCCGTTTGCCTTCCGCGCCGCGGACAGCAGCGCCAGGGTCAGGTACAAAGCCAGCTCCGCGGCGAACGCAAACGCAAACAGGGGGTGCAGAAACGACAGCGGCGGCATTGCAATGAGAGAGAGGTCAAACAGAAACGGCACAAAGTATTTCAGCGACATGGACCCGGGGCAGAGGCGTGCGGATAAAATGGTCCACTTCCCGTTGGCGGCGGCCTGCTTTGCCAAAGCCCCCACCGTCTCCCGGCAGTAGTAAGTTACTTGGATGTCGCTGGTCATGTAAATCTTCCCGCCGCGTTTCCGAATGCGGTAGTTGATTTCGTTGTCCTCGCTGCGAGCTAACCGTTCGTCAAAGCCGCCCAGCTCTTGATAATAGGATTTCCGGAACGTGCCAAAAGGCACCGTGTCCACATAGCCGCTTTCGGCGCCCACACGGAAGCGGGATCCACCTACGGCAAATGAGGAGGTCAGCAGCTTCGCGATGATTTTCCCGGTCTTCGTCCTGGCTTCTGTCCGACAGGCGCAGCCTGTATTTGAAGCGCCGGTTTCTTCGATCAGACGGATACAGGTGGAGACATAGCAAAGGGGATACTCCACATGAGCGTCAATGCGGAGCAAATATTCTCCACAGGCGGCGTCGGCACCCACGTTCATGGCGGAGGCCTGGATGCGCTTCGGATTCTCCAGTACCCGGACGGTATTCGGGAATTCGGATTCCAGGCGGCGAAGAATTTCCATGGTTCCATCGGAAGACATTCCGTCCACCAAAAGGATTTCCAGTTCCTCCCGGGGATAGTCCTGTTCCAGCAAGGAACGGACGCAGTTTTCAATATAACGTTCTTCATTCAGAATCGGAAGAATCAGCGAAGCGGTTTTCCTTTCGGCAGCAGCCATGAAATCTATCCTTCCTTTGCGAGTTCTTGATAGAGGGCCAGGAGCTTTTTCTCCTCCACCTCCCAGTTGTATGCCTTTTCTACCGCCTTGCGGCCGTTTTGCCCCATCCGGCGGGCTTCTTCCAGGTGATCCAGCAGATAGCGAATAGCAGATGCAATTTCCGCCGTATTTTCCGGGTCTACGCAAATGCCGCACTGCCAGCGGTCTGTCAGTTCTTTCCATAAAATGAAATTGGTACAAACCACGGGTATTCCAGCCATCATATATTCAAAGAGCTTTGTGTTTCCCAGCGTTCCCAGGTTCCAGCCGGAGTTGGCGCAGGGCTGGGCCAGTGCGACGCCGCAGCTGCACTGGGAAAGAAGCTCCACCACTTCCGCATGGGATACCTTGCCGGGAAAATTCACTTGTTTCCATGCGGGCATTTCCCGCAGAGTGGAGCCATAAGGTTCCTCTACCGTCCTGGACCGCAGTTCCAAGGTAACATCCGGGAGGGTTTCCAGTGCCTGAAGCAGCGTATGAATATTCCACAGGGGGCTGACGAGGCCCGGGAAAACGATTTTACGCCCGGTGAACGAGGGCGGCGGGCAGTCTTCTAAAATGGGATAATTGGTGATGAGTTCCGCTCTGGCGCATTGCCTGCGAATGCGGTCGCAAATATGGGGCGTTACACCGATCACAGCGTCCATCCGGGCAAAGCAGCGGTTCTCATACCACATATAAAGACGGGAAATCCCTTTTCTTAAAAAAACGGGGAGCCACTCTTTACCCAGGATATCTGCGGGGACGTCTTCGTGACTGTCAAAAATGACCGTTTTCCCGCGGCGCTTGAGCTTCAGGCCGTAGGGCAGAAGCTCCGGGTCATGCAGGTGATAAATGTTCGCATCAGCTGCCAGCGCCTTCCGGTACGCGTTCCGGGAGGTAAACAGCATCCGCTGGAGACGGTTCGAGGCGATAGCGCCGAAGCCCAGGATGTGGACGCCGTTTTTCTCATAGCTCTCCCCCTG
>JAAWGR010000062.1 GCA_022795445.1 Oscillibacter sp.
CCGTTCCTCTACTAAGGACTGTATCGACTTCATCTGCTCTGATCTTGATAAAGCAAATGAAATGCTCGCTCCTTTCACAACGCATGGAGGTTGGGAGGATGGATGAATACGCCCTGGCGCTGCTGCTGGCGGCGCTGGGCTGCTGGCTGATCCGGCAGCGCTGTGATATCCTCGGTGTCTTTCTCATCATTCTATCCCTGGCGCTGTATCAGGCATATTTCAGCACGGCGCTGGTCTTCTGCCTGCTGCTGGTAATCCGCTCCGTACTGGAGAGCCAAACGCCCCGCCGGATTCTCCTGGAAGGGGTCCGGTATCTTTTCCTGCTGGCCTTTGGCTTTTTCCTCTACTCTGCGGCGTGGTCTGCCGCCTGCGGACTTTTGGGCATCGAGAAGGCCCGGACTGCGCAGACGCTACTGGCTCTTCCGTTATCCAAGCTGTTTCCTTTGCTGCAAGACGCTTACAAAAATTACGCGCACACCTTGCCAAACGGAACGGGTGTTCTGGGGCAGCTGTATCCCACCGTTGTGCTCCTGCTGTTCTTATCGCTTGTCGTCTGGCTGGTCGGGTGGTGCCGGAGCCAGACGTTGCCCTGGGCTAACAAGGCGCTTCTGCTTCTGGCGGCATTCCTCTCTCCAATGGCGTTCAACGCCTCCTACATCCTGTTCCTTCGGAACACCTCGGAATTGATTTCTTTTGCAGTTGGTCTGCTTTTTCCTTGCTTCCTGTTCTGCCGGGAACACGCTGCAAACGAATTTCATCCCCGGCTGACCCTCCGTCTCCGGGCCGCCATACCGGTGCTGCTGTGCCTGGTCATCTGGCAGAATGTTGTGTTTTCCAACCAGGCATATATTAAAAAAGACATGGAGAAATCCGCCAGCATTGCGGTGGTCACCCGCCTGATTGAACGCATTGAGCAGCTAGACGGCTATGTTCCAGGAGAAACGCCTGTGCTTCTTTGGGGCTATATAAATTCGAACGCATACTTCGAACAGCGGGTACGTCCGCGTTTTGAAGAAATCAGCGGCGTCGTCGGCCTTGGTTATACTCTTTCCCCCAGCTACTGCATGGGCGCTTACATTCAGGAATACTTGAACTATCCCTTCGTACAGGCTTCTATTGACGATCTCACCCCGGAACAGCAAAAAGAAGCCGCCGCAATGCCGCCGTTTCCCCATCAGGGAGGGGTCCAAATGATTGGCGGCTGCGCCGTGGCCCGCCTGAACTGAAAAATGAAGAGGAGAGGGGGGAGACTATGATTTCGATCATTGTTCCCTGTTACAATGAGGAAGCGGCGCTGCCGTATTTCCTGGCCGCCATCCTTGAGGAAGCGGAAACGCTCCTCGCGGAGCTGGGGCAGGAAACTGAGCTGGTTTTCGTGGACGACGGTTCCCGGGACGGCACGTTAGATTTGTTGCGAACTGCGGCAAAAGAGAATTCCCACATCCGTTATATCTCATTCTCCCGGAACTTTGGCAAAGAATCCGCCATGTACGCGGGCCTGGAAAACTGCACAGGGGACTATGCCGTAATTATGGACGCCGACCTCCAGCACCCTCCCGCCATGCTGGCCGGGATGTTCCGGGCCATTGCGGAGGAGGGCTATGACATTGCCGCAGCCCGGCGGGTTTCCCGGAAGGGCGAGCCGCCTATCCGTTCCTTTTTTGCGCGGGCATTTTATAAGCTCATCAATAAAATTTCCAACGCGGAATTTGTTGACGGCGCGTCGGATTTCCGGATGCTCTCCCGCCCCGCAGTGAACGCGCTTCTCCGGCTGAGGGAATACAACCGCTTTTCCAAGGGCATTTTCGGCTGGATCGGCTTTCGGACAAAATGGATTCCCTATGAAAACGTAGAACGGGTGGCGGGAGAAACCACCTGGTCGTTTTGGAAGCTGTTTTTGTACTCCCTGGAGGGTATTGTCGCTTTTTCCATCACACCGCTGTCCATTGCGTCCGTGATGGGTATCCTATTCTGCGCGACTGCCTTCCTCTGGATGCTGATGATCATTCTCCGGACCCTACTGTTCGGCGATCCGGTGGCCGGCTTTCCCACGCTGGCCTGTCTGCTGCTGCTGATCGGCGGTTCCATCCAGCTATCCCTGGGCATTATTGGGCAATACCTGGCAAAAACCTATCTGGAGACCAAAAAACGGCCCATTTACATCGTGGGGGAAACGGAGAAGGACTGCCAGAAAGCGGGGCGGGATTAAACGTCATGCGGAAAATTAAGGCGTTTCTGCATCAGCGCCGGGAACCGGCGGCCTATGTGGCGGCCGGTATTCTTACCACTGGTGTCAATTATACGGTATACAGCATTCTGACAGTTCTGTGCGGTTTGGGTATTAACCTCAGTAATCTGATCGCTTGGGCTGCAGCTGTCCTTGTAGCCTTTTTAACAAACAAATCCTTCGTCTTTCAAAAACACGACTGGTCCCCCGGGACCGTGTTCCGCGAAGGGCTTTTGTTTGTGGGAAGCCGCCTGCTGTCTGGGATTGTTGAAATTGGTTTCGTCCCGGTACTAATGGCGCTCGGCGTCACCCAAAGCGTTTTCGGGATTCCTGGCTTTGCCGCCAAACTTGTGGCGGAGGCAATCGCCATGATTCTCAGCTATTTCCTCAGCAAATACGCTATTTTTAAGTAACTCCCTGCATGAAATAGGAAGAATCCTTCCTTTTACAAACGGAAATAAAGGACGAGGGGACCTCGTCCTTTTCACAGGCTGGCCTGTGAAAAAATTCGCCCCCTTGTCTGAAAATCCCGTTCATATGCGGGAAAACTCAGGGGGGAACGTTTTGAAACAAGAACAGACCATTTCCGCTGGGACAGCCTGCGTCTGCCCGCTGATTGAATACCATGCCGACGATTACGGGCTGTTCCCGGCCCAAAGCCGGCGGATTCTGGACTGCGCGGAAAACGGCGTTTTGAACGCCGTCAGCATTATGACCACCAGTCCGCGCCTTGCTGTGTGCATGGAATCCTTCGAGCCTTTTTTGGACAAGCTGGATATTGCCGTCCACCTGAATTTCATGGAAGGACAGGCCCTCCGGCCCGGCCTCCTGACCGGGAAAAACGGAACCTTCCGCGTCACCTTCGGCAGCCTGCTTCTGCATTCTTTCCTGCTGGACAGGAAGAAGTACCGCACCGCCCTCAAGGAAGAAATCAAGTCCCAGCTCCAGGCCGCGGAACCCTACCTGAGCGGAAAGCCCCTACGCATTGACAGCCACGCCCATTATCATATGATTCCGGTGGTATTTGACGCGCTGATGGATGTTTTAACGGAAAACAAGCTCCCGGTTTCCTATATCCGCATTCCCATGAAACCCATCGGCCTTTACCTGCGGCATTGGACGGAGCTGAAGGGCCTGCGCCCGATCAATCTGGTGAAGGTGCTGGTCCTGAACCTGCTTGCTGCAAGGGACCTGCACAAATACCATCCCTTTATGGAAACGCTCGAAAAGCGGGTGTTCTTAGGAGTGATGCTCTCAGGGCGCATGAGTTACCCCAACGTATCCGCTCTGCGGAAGGACGCGGCGGCCCTGGCGGAACGTCGGGGCTGGGGCCTGGAAATCCTGGCCCATCCCGGTGGCGTCTACGAATCGGACGACCTTGCGGAGCTGACCCACAAGGACGACGCCGCTTTTTTGTCCAGCAGGTTTCGTCGGGATGAAGCCGAGATGTTCCAAAAGGTCGGCAGCGATATTTAACCGCCATGGCGTGCGCAGCGGCGGTTAGCCCCCCTCAATTAAACAAAATCTTTATTTTGTTTAATTGTGTGCGTACGGATTTTCCGGCTCCTTCCACCCCATCAAACCGCCCGGCAGCACCCACGGATGAAACTCACGTGAGGCCGCCGGGCGGTTATATGTTCCCTGCTGACCGGTTGGTAAAAACTTTTTCGCTTATGCCTGGGCTTCGTGGCCTTGGTCTTTGATCACGGAAACCACCCGGTCCGTCAGCTCCCGACAGCGGGCCTCACTCTCGGCTTCCACCATCACGCGGATCACCGGTTCCGTGCCGGATTCCCGGACCAGGATACGGCCTGTATCGCCCAGCTCCTCCGAAACCGCCTGGACTGCCGCCTGGACCGCCGGGTCCTCCTGGGAGGCCTTCTTATCCTTCACCCGCACATTGACCAGGACCTGAGGATATACCGTCATCCCCTCCGTCAAGCGGCTGAGCGGCAGCTTCTTTGCCAGCATGACCTCCATCAGCTTCAAAGAAGTCAGAATGCCGTCGCCGGTGCGGGCATACTTCGAGAATATAATATGCCCTGACTGCTCCCCGCCGATGCGGCAGCCGTGCTCCGTCATGTATTCATAGACGTACTTATCCCCCACGGCGGTCTTGGCATAGCCGATGCCCTTGGCGTCCAGGGCCTTATACAGCCCGAAATTGCTCATGACGGTGGTGACCACCTTGTTCGTCATCAGCTTCCCCCGCTCCGCCATGTAAGAAGCGTAGATATACATGATCTGGTCGCCGTCCACCAGGTTCCCCTTCTCGTCCACGGCCAAGCAGCGGTCCGCGTCACCATCATAGGCAAAGCCCACGTCCATATGGTTTTCCCGCACAAAGCGCTGCAGACCCTCGATATGGGTGGACCCGGCGTCCCGGTTGATGTTGAGGCCGTCGGGGTGGTCGTTGATGGGATAGACCTCCGCGCCCAGGGCCCGGAACACGCTGGGTGCAATGGCCCAGGCGCTGCCGTTAGCACAGTCCAGGGCGACCTTCTTCCCTTTGAAGGAATACATCGCCAGGGAAATCAAATAGCCGGTGTAGCGGTTCCGTCCGGCGCTGTGATCAATGATGGAACCAATGGCCTCCCCTTCCGCCAGGGGCAGCTCTTTCCAGGGGTGCCCGTCCAGCTCCAGGCAGCCGTCCAGATAGTCCTCCACCAAGGCAATGGTGGCCTCGTCCAGCTTTTCGCCCTCCCGGTTCAGCAGCTTGATTCCGTTGTCCCCAAAGGGATTATGGCTGGCGGAGATCATCACGCCGCAGTCAAAGCCGTCGTTCCGGACCACATAGGACACCGACGGGGTGGTTGTGACGTGAATGAGGTACACGTCGGCCCCGGAGGCTGCCAGGCCCGCGCTGACGGCATATTCCAACATATAACTGGAACGCCGGGTATCCTTTCCCACTGCGATCTGCGCCCGGCGGTGCCGCCCGTAATACCAGCCCAGGAAGCGCCCGATCTCATACGCCTGGTGCGCTGTCAGGCCGTGCCCGGCACGGCCCCGGAATCCGTCGGTTCCAAAATATTTGCCCATATTGCCCTCTCCTATTCTTTCGGCGCAATGACGCCGTTTGTCTTATAAATGCTGTCCGCCGGGACCGCGCCCCGGACGCAGGACGTGGGGTAAACGTTGGTATGCCGCCCGATGACGGTCCCGGGGTTCAGCACGGCGTTGCAGCCGATTTCGGCGAAGTCGCCCAGCATAGCCCCCACCTTCTTCCGGCCCGTTTCAATGCGCCGCTCCCCGTCCCGGATCACCACCAGGTCCTTGTCCGCTTTCACGTTGGAGGTGATGGAACCCGCGCCCATGTGGGCCTTATACCCCAGGATGGAATCTCCTACATAATTATAATGCGGCGTCTGCACTCCGTCAAACAGGATTACGTTTTTCAGTTCCACGGAGTTGCCCACCACGCAGCCCGCGCCCACCAGGGCGGAGCCCCGGATAAACGCGCCGTGACGGACTTCCGTCTCCGGCCCGATGATGCAGGGTCCGCCCAGATACGCAGTCGGCGCAACCTTTGCCGTCCGGTGTACCCAGACCTCCGGCCCCCTCTCCTCATACTCCGCCGGGTCCAGCCCGGCCCCGATCTCTAAAATCCAATCCTTGATATGTTCCAGGGCCTCCCACGGGTATTGCAGCCCAGCTAACCGTTTCCCGGCGAGGCTGCGGGAGAGGTCCAGCAGGGCCTTGATCGTAACGTCCATTTCCGTCATCCTTTCCGGCAGCTTTCTGCCGTCGCCAGTATACCACAGCTTTCCCCAAAAAGAAAGGCTGGACGCCGTCTTTTCACGAAAAAGACAATTTCGGCTCACAATGTCCACCCCCCCCCGCACATTTGTCTTTCCTCGGGAAAATCCCTCCATTCCCGGAAAGAATTCCCGTTACATGTTTGTTACAAAAATGGCGGGAATGGTTGCATTTGGCGAGAATGTGTGATATCGTAAAAGACGGTGGATTGACTATCTGCGCTTTCAAGGCAAGCCCGGCCCTTTCCCAGCGGCGGCCAGGACTTCCCTGGGCAGCCACACGGAAAGGGGCGGTGCGCTATTCCAAGCAGCTAAAAACTCTCATAAGGAGGATACAAACCGTGAAGAAAAGAATTGCCGCAGTGCTTCTGACCCTTTGCATGGTCATCGGAGCGCTGCCCTTGGCTGCTCTCGCCGCTACCTATGAAGGTACGGACGAACAGGGCAACAAGGTTACCATTACCACCGACGACACCACCAACAGGGTGACCTCCGTCGATGGCGACACCAACACCTACTACCGGTATGATGACGTTTTGACCGGTGATACCGATATCTTCCACTATTACACCTATGATGGTGTGGAAGGTACTCTCAATGTCACCTTGGTCAAGGCCAAGACCTACACCGTTACCTTCAACGTGAACCTGCCGGAAGGCGTGACCGTCGAGGTCACCGCTCCTGAGGCGCAGACCGTTGAGGAAGGCAAGAACGCTACCGAGCCTGCTGCTCTTGAGCTTGAGGGCTACAAGTTCGCTGGCTGGGCTACCGACGAGGCCGGCAAGAACGCTTTCGACTTCACCACTGCCATCACTGCGGACACTACCCTGTATGCGGTGTGGGAGAAGGTAGTCGAAATCGACGCCACCACCACCGTTGAAAACGGCGTTGCCAAATCCGAAGTCACTGTCCCCGCTGAAAAAGCTGAAGAGATCAAGAACGATGCTACCATCCAGGTTGTCGTAATTGCCGCTACCAGCGAAAATCAGGACTCGACTGCGGTCGAAGTCTCTGTCTCCAAGGACAACATGGCCCAGCTTGCCGCGACCGAAAAGGCGGTTGACATCCAGACCGACCGCGGCACCATCAGCCTGCCCGCCGCTGATGTGGCAAAGCTCGCTGATCAGGAGGGTGTTGTTCTGTCCATCGGCGCAGAACAAGAGGCCCCTGCCGATGTTGCTGTTCCCGAAGGCGCTACCGCCAGCAAGGTTGTTGATGTCTCCCTGACCAACATCGCCGGTGATCCGATCGCTGAGGAAGGCAACGACCTGGGCCTGAAGATCACCGTTTCCGTTAAGGTTGAACTGACCATCGCCGACGGCAAGCAGGCCGCTGTCTGGTATAAGCCCGCCACCGGCGCACTTGTTGCCCAGACCGGCGTTAAGTACAACAACGGCCTGATTTCCTGGCTGGCCAGCCACTTCTCTGAGTATGTCTTTGGTGAAACCACCATTGAAACTCCCAGCGATGTTACGGTCCAGAAGGTTACCTTTGCGGACGATCCCCAGGGCTTGGCTTACACCGTGAAAGCCACGGCTAATCAGGCCATTGTCTACGACGTTCAGGGTCCCAACGGCACACACAGTATTCTCTCCACCAAGGTCGGCGCCGATGGCTCCGCCAAGGTTGTGGTCAGCGAGAACACTGAGAAGGTTGCCATTTGGGTTGCCGATACCATCACTTGGGATGCTACGGCTCTCAAGTACACTGCCGAGGGCAGTATCCAGGCTTTCGAGTGGGAAGCCACCAAATAAGCACTAAGGAGAAAGCGACATGATGAAAAAGTTTTCAGCCCTGCTGCTGAGCCTTGCGCTTTGCCTTGGTCTGATCGGAACGGCTTTCGCTGTAGATGCGAACGTGTCCGTCAAGGCGGAAACCGACAGCGTTAAGCTGACCGGTACGCTCCAGAACGGCACGTATCTGCTCTGCTCCATTGCAAAGGACGGCAAACCCGTCGCAGCTTTCAATATCACGCCGGATGATTTTGTGGAAGGCACCAACACGCTTTCCAAGACAATCGACGTGGCGCTGGAGAGAGGCGACACCGTTACCGTTTCCATCCCCAGCAAAGACGGCGCAGATGTTAAGGTAGAGGCCACAGTTCCCACCGGCGGCAGCTCCAGCGGCGGCGGCGGTGGCGGCGGCGGCGGCCAGAACGGCCACGCCGTCCGGGTGAACTCTGTTGCCAACGGCAGCGTAAGCGCCAATCCCCGGAATGCCGTCAAAGGCGAAAAGGTTACGCTCACTGTCAAGGCCAACGAAGGCTATGTGCTAGATAACCTGACCGTCAAAGACGCCAACGGCAACACTTTGACCTTGACGAAGGTCGATGATACTACCTACACTTTCCTGATGCCGGATTGTGCCGTGACCGTTGATGCCAGCTTCAAGCTTGCAGACGGCGCTAAGATCAGCTTCAGCGACGTAGCCAGCGATTATACCTTCTACAACGACATCATGTGGGTCGCTGGAAAGGGCTTCATGCAGGGCTACGACGACGGCACCTTCCGTCCCAACAACAACACCACCCGTCAGGCCCTGTGGATGGTCCTGGCCCGCATCGACGGCGCGAACCCCTCCAGCATGACCGCCGCCCGCACCTGGGCTATGAACAGCAATGTGTCTGACGGCACGAACCCCACCAATCCCATGAGCCGCCAGCAGATGGTGACCATGCTTTACCGTTACGCTCAAATGAAGGGCTACAGCACCGCCGGCGGGATCAGCATTGCTGGTTATCCCGACGCGGGGAATGTAGCCAACTACGCCAAGGACGCCATGTCCTGGGCCGTGGGCAACGGCATTGTTCAGGGCACCACCAGCGGCGCGCTGAATCCCACCGGAACGGCCTCCCGGGCGCATTTCGCTGCGTTCCTGCACCGTTTCTGCACCACCGCGGGCATCGCCTGAAAGCTTTTGGGACAGGCGCCTGTTCTATAACGCCTTGTAACACAAGGTAAAAGTCGTGCGACGATAGGAAACCCACCAAACAGGGCGGGCCTCCGGGAAACCGGGGGCTCGCCTTTTTTATCTGCCGTGGAGGGTCTTTCGATCCTGTCAGAATATCCCGCCCGGCGACCCCTCCCCTCCTCCTATTGTCTCCCTGCCGCCTGGTTTTATTTACAGAATATTTACGTCCCGCGTCCGGATTTGCGGTTGACATCCGGAGAGCGGGCAGATATAATAAATGACAGCCTGTCACAAGCGGCAGGCTGTCACTTTTTTGTGCAGGACGATACAAACAGAAAAGGGGGGGGATAGGAGTGAGCACGGAACGGTTTCTCCGTTTGCCGGAGGAAAAACGAAACCGTTTTCTGAACGCAGCGTGGGAGGAGTTTACAAAGACCAGCTTCGCAGACGTATCCATCAACCAGATCATCCGGCGGGCGGGAATCCCCCGAGGGAGCTTTTACCAGTATTTCACCAACAAGGAGGATTTGTTTTCCTACCTGCTGGACAGCGTGCGCCAGCGGTTCACAAAGGATTATCACGAAATTCTGTCCGAGGCAAAAGGAGATCTTTTTGAAGCGCAGGTTATCTGCTTTGACCGCATGACCCGGCAGGATCTGTCGTCCGACCCGATGATGGACCGGTGTATCCGGTTTTTGCGGAACAATCCGGGGCTGGATTTACAGAAAATTATGCCGGGCAGGCCAAGCTGCCTGGTTTTGCAGAATCTTTGGGACGAGTTGGACCTGAGCGGCTTCCGGCAAAAGGACCCGGAGTATGTCTGCCAGATTTTCGGTCTGGCGCTGATGGTGCTGGGTGGCGTGCTGATGGACAGCATTTTCTGGCCCAGGCACCGGGAGGAATGCCGGAGAGAACTGATCCTCCGGCTGGAGATTCTACAGCACGGATGTATGGCGGAGTAAGCGGAAGCCGCCGCCGGAATTCCCGGAAATTTCTGAAAATTTCTTGACCTTCCCGTAACTGGAGGGTATAAACTGCTTGAAAATGGATAGGCTTGTTTCCTTCCATACATAAAATAACAAAAGGAGGACCCTATGAACCGAAAAATTATTGCGCTCGCCTTAACGGCGGCGCTGACGGCAGGGCTGTGCGGCATCTCCGTCTTTGCGGAGCAGGCGGAAGGCGTGCCCCAGACTTTGGCGGAAACCGTTCCGGCAGATTCCCCGGCAGGGCCAGACAATGGGGCGGATTACACCCCGGACCCGGTGGGACAGGCCAGCTTTTCCGCAGTGGAACAGCGCATCCGGCGGAACAATCTCCAGGCCCTGGCGCTGGATATGCAGATCGCGGCGCTGGAGAGCATTGACTACGAGGATTACCTGGAAGACCTGCGCCGGGGCCTGAACCAACTGGCGGGGGTTCAGTGGATGATGCTGGACATGGGGCAGGGCTCCTCTTACTCCTACGCCCAGCTGGACCAGTCTTACACGGCCCTACGGGCGCAGTTCGACGCCATCCGGGATGGCGATTTGCAGAAGGATAACGCGGGGGTCATCCGGCAGCTGGAGAATGTAAAGGACCAGCTGGTCATGGGCGGGGAAACGATGTATCTGGCGATTCTGTCCATGGAGTCCCAGGAGGACAGCCTGGAACGTCAGCTCACGGCGCTGGACCGGACGCTGAAGGAACTGCGGCTGCGGCATGAGCTGGGCCACATCTCCACCCTTCAGCTCAAGGAGGCGGAAGCGGGACGCTCTGCCCTGGTGAGTGGACTGGAGACGCTGCGGATGAATCTCCGGGTATATAAAACCCAGCTGGAGGTACTGATGGGCGCGGAGCAGACAGGAAGCATCCGCCTGGGCGGCGTGCCCCAGGTGACGCAGGCGCAGCTGTCGGCCATGGACCTGGAAAAAGACCTGGCCTCCGCGAAGGAAGCCAGCTATGAGCTGTTTGACGCGCATAAAACCTACAAGGACACCCAAGACGCCTACCATGGCCTGGGAGCCCAGACCCCGATGCTGGACGCCGAATACGGCTGGCCGGCGGCGCAGTATACATATAACAATGCCGTGCAGAACTATGAACTGAAATTCCGCACGCTGTATGCCCAGGTGAAGGATTACAAGCAGGTCCTGGAGGCGGCGAAGGTGACACTGTCCAGCAAAGAGGACGCTTATGCCGCCGCAGATTTGAAATACCAGCAGGGCAATCTGTCTAAGAACGCCTTCCTATCGGCGGCGGAGGAAGTGGTCGCGGCGGAGGAAGCCGTCCGCTCAGCAGAAAACGATCTGTTCACGGCCTATAACAGTTACTGCTGGGCAGCAGAAAGCGGGATCTTAAATTAAAAGACATTTGGAGGAACAGCATGAAAATGAAACGAATCCTGGCGGCGGTCCTCTGCGCCGCGCTGGCGGCGGGGCTGACAGCCTGCGGCAATACGGGGGATACGGAACCGATCCCGGAGGGCCCCTCCGGGGTGGCGGTCCAGGTGGAAACGGTGTCCTCGGGGGACATCGCGGCGGAAAATACGGTCTCCGGCCAGCTCGTCACCGAGGATCAGGCGACGGTCATGGTAGCCATGAATGCAAAATGCACGGCGGTCTATTTCGAGGCCGGGGACGCCGTCCGGGCCGGGCAGGCCATCTGTACCCTGGACCTGGACAGCACCCTGACCTCGTACAACGCGGCGGATATCAACTATCAATCCGCCATCCAGGGCTACAACGACCAATCCGCCATTTTTGAGCGGCAGATTGAGTTGATGGAAAAGAACGTCCAGGATCTGAAGGCGCTGTATGAAATTGGCGCGGCGTCCCAGGCGGAGATCGACCAGGCGGAATTGCAGCTGCAGACCACCGTTGCCACGCGGAATTCCACCCTCTCCCAGCTGGAGGCGGGGATGCAGAGCTATAAGGCAAACCTGGAACAGCTCTCCAGCTCCCTGGAAAATATCGACTCCCAGGGCAATATCATCGCCCCCGCCTCCGGCACGCTGCTGACGCTGAACGCGGTGAAAAACGGCTTTGTGTCCAGCGCCGCGCCGGTGGCGGTCATCGACGGCGTGGACCAGCTCAAGCTGGTGGTGCAGGTTTCCGAGGCGCTGGTGCCCAAGCTCTCCAACGGAGATACCGCCAGCGTGACCATCGGCGCGGTGAACCAGACCTTTGATACGACCATCCGGTCCATTGAGCGTTCCGCCAATATGCAGACGAAGCTGTACACGGTGACGCTGAACTTGCCTGCGGACATGGAGGGCCTTCTTTCCGGTATGTTCGCGGACGTGACGTTCCATACGGACGTGTCGGAGAACACCGTCGTGGTGCCCACGGAGGCCGTGATCACCAGCGGCGATTCCCAGTATGTGTTTATCGTAGAAAACAACGTGGCGAAGCAGATTGCAGTAACTACCGGCCTCACCGGCAACGGCGTGACGGAAGTCACCTCCGGCCTGGAGCCGGGGATGCAGCTGGTGACGGTGGGCCAGGCATACCTGACGGACGGCGCGGCGGTCCGGATTGTCACCGGGCAGGACGCCGCCCTGGAAGAGGCGCCGGCGGGTGCGCCGGAGGACGCCGGTGAGGCCGCGCCCCAGGACGGCGGCGGGGAGGCAGCATGAAAATCGCCAAAGCTTGTATCGAACACAAGGTAGCAACTCTGCTCGCCAGCATTATGGTGTGCGTATTCGGCCTGATGTTTGCAGCCCAACTGCAAATGGCGCTGATGCCGGAGATGGAAATGCCCATGGCCGTTGTGGCGTGCTACTACGTGGGCGCGAACCCCAGCGACATCGAGGAGCTGGTCACGCGGCCTCTGGAATCGGCCATCATGTCCGTACCGGGCGTGGACGAAATCTCCTCCACTTCTTCCGAGGGTGTGTCCCAAATCCAGATTACGTACGTGGAGGACACCGACCTGGATATAGCCGCGACGAAGCTGCGGGAGCAGTTCGACCAGGTGACCCTGCCGGAGGACGCTATGGACCCGGTGATCATCAACATGAACCTCAGCGAGCTGATGCCCACTGCCATGATCGCCCTCATGGGCGACGATCTCGCCCGGCTCCAAAGTCTGGCCGAAGACTCTGTCGTCCCCGCCCTGGAGCGGATCGACGGTGTGGCGCAGGTGAGCGTCATGGGCGGCGCGGAACAACAGATCGCCGTGGATCTGGACGCCACCCGCGCCTCGGGCTTCGGGCTGTCCACGTCGTATATCTCCCAGTTCCTCGCCGGACAGAACCTGATTTATCCCGGCGGCAATTTGCAGAACGGTTCCAAGAAGCTCACCGTCAGCACGGACGCAAAATTCCAGTCGGTGGAGGACGTGTCCAATATGCTCCTCTCCCTGCCCGCGGGCGGGACGGTGCGGCTGTCGGAGGTTGCCAGCGTGACGCTGGAAAACAAGGACATGGAGGCTATTGCAAAGGTGGGCGAGTCCCCCTGCGTGGTGCTTCAGGTGTCGAAGCAGTCCGACGCCAACGAGGCGGCGGTGTCCGAGGCCATTTTGAAGCGTCTGGAACGCTTGCAGCAGGAAAATATCAACGTACAATACATTATTCCCTACATTGCCAGCGATTACATCAACCAGACGGTGGATTCGGCCTATCAGAACATCATTCAGGGAATGCTGCTGGCGGCGTTGGTGGTGCTTTTGTTCCTGCGCCGGGGCGGCGCAACGTTTACCATCATCGTCTCCATGCCGATGTGCGTTCTGACCGTTTTCGTGCTGATGAACGCCTTCGATCTGACGCTGAACATGATGTCCCTGGGCGGGATTGCCATGGGCGTGGGCATGATTGTGGATAACTCCATAGTTGTGCTGGAAAACATCTACCGGTTTTCCGCCGAGGGCCACAGCCGGATAGACGCCTGCGTGGAGGGCACCAAGGAGGTCACGTCTTCCGTTGTGGCGTCCACGCTGACGACGGAGGCCGTGTTTGTCCCCCTGGCCTTGACCGAGGGCATGGCGGGCATGATGTTCAGGGACTTCTGCCTGACGATTGCCTCTTTGATTTTCGGCTCTCTGGTGATCTCTCTGACGCTGGTGCCGCTGCTTTGCTACTTCACCTTGAACGAAGAACGGGTCCAACGCCGGGCGGAAAAACTGGCAAACCGCAAACCCGGTCCCTTCCAGTGGCTCAAGACGAAGCTGAACGGTTTGTATTTGAAGCTCCTGGACTTCTTTGTCCGTCATCTGGCAATCGGTATGCTGGCTTCCGCCGCGCTGGTGGTGGGCTTTGGCCTGACGCTGGTGAATACCAAAATGGTCCTGATGCCCGACATGGATCAGGGACAGGTTTCCGTCAGCATCAGTATGCCGATTGGCTCCGGGCTGGATGAGACGGCCCAAATCGCCGACCGGGTGTCGGCCGTTATCGAGGCAAACTGCCCGGAGATGGAGGATATGTTTTATCTCAGCCAGGCGGAGTCGGTGACAATGCTGGTGAACCTCGTCTCCCGGACAGAACGGGAGCGGACGTGCTTTGACATCGAAGCCGATCTCCGGGGAAAATTACAGGATATCGCAGGCTGCGAGATTACGGTGAGCGCGTCCAGCATGATGAGCATGGGCAGCGGAAATGATATTGCCGTCCAGCTCTCCGGCGACGATTACGATACGCTTGCGTTTCTGGCAAACGACCTGATCAGCCAGATTTCCGCCCTGCCGGACGCGGTGAACGTGGACAGCTCTTTGTCCGACCAGGTGCCTCAGGTCAAGGTCATCATGAACCGCGAGGCGGCGGCCCAGTACGGCCTGACGGCGGCGGCGGTCGGCGGCGCGGTGCGGTCCGAGCTGACCGGCTCCACGGCGACAAAAGTGACCATCAACAGCCAGGAGCTGGATGTGGTGGTCCGGGGCAGCGGCGCGGCCTCCGAGAGCCTGGACGCCCTGCGGTCGATGGCGGTTCCCTCCTCCTTCGGCGGAACGGTGCCTCTGTCGTCGGTGGCGGAGGTGGTGATTGAGCAGGCTCCCCAGACCATTACCCGCTCCAACCAGACCCGGCAGATCACCATTACCGGCGATACCGTCAGCGGCGACGCGGCCGCCATGACCCAATCCATCTGGGCCATTCTCAATAACTACACCCTTCCGCAGGGATACTCGTTTGAAACCACCGGTTCTTACGAGGACATGATGGAGAGCTTCGGGGATTTGCTGTTCGCTCTGGCGGTGGCTCTGCTGCTGGTTTACTTTGTGCTGGCGGTGCAGTTTGAATCCTTCCTCATGCCGGTCATGGTCATGCTGATCCTGCCGGTTGCCTTTACCGGTTCCCTGTTCGGCCTGCCGCTGACGGGCCGGGACCTCTCCATGCTCTCCCTGGTATCCATTATCATGCTGGCGGGCACGGTGGTTAACGCCTCTATTATCCTGATTGAATACATCAAGGTCCGCCGGGACAAGGGCGAGGACCGCCGCACGGCGATTCTCAACGCCTGCCCTCTCCGGGTGCGCCCGATTTTGATGACCACCCTCACCACCATCCTGGCCATGGTTCCCATGGCGCTTGGCATTGGCGAAACAAACGAGATGATGAGCGATATGGGCATTACGATGATTGCTGGTATGGTGATTTCCACGGTAATCACGCTGGTTTTCACGCCGGTGTACTACTCCGTAATTGATAACCTCTCCCACATCTTCCGCCGCTTCCGGCGGGACGGCGGCGGGAAGCCGGAGGAACCCAAGCAAATCGAAGAATCCCAACCGGCTTCGGTCTAAAACACAAAGAGCGCCGTTCTTACAAACGGCGCTCCTTTTTACTTTCGCTCCAGAACCCACTGGATAAAACTCTCCATCAGGTCCATAGGGAAGATGGGCCTTTTCATCCCTGAGCAAATACGGAAAGCCGGTGCATCAGCACCACAAACTGGGCGCGTGTGGTGGAGCCTTCCGGTTCCATCCGCAATCCGCTGGTGCCCTTGAAAATGCCGCTCTGGTACAAGATTTGGAACGCGTCGTTTCCCTCCTGGCTCATCGCGTCCACGCCCGCAAATTGGACCGGCTGCGCAGGCGGCTGGAGATCATTCCCCATGCTCTGGAGGTACTTCGACAGCATCAGTGCCATCTCCTCCCAAGCGGCGGTTTCCTTCCCAGTGAACGCTTGGCCTTCCCGCAGGATGCCGGACCGCTTGGCCCATATGGCCGCCGCTGTGAACCCTTGGCCGGCTGCAATCCCTTCTTCCTCCTATTACAATAGATTTACGGTTCAAGACACGGCAGCCAGCCGTGTCTTTTTCCGCATTGTTGCCAAAGCTGTTAGAATGGGAGCGTATTGGCCTGATGCATTCCTC
>JAAWGR010000063.1 GCA_022795445.1 Oscillibacter sp.
GAGGACCGTATAAATCCAATAACTTCACCATTTACGCCATTTTTAATAATTTCTCTTGCGGTGTTGCCGGTTCCCCAAATCAAAACTTTCATAATAAGCGGTCCTTTCCAGAACTTCTTTATTCACCCGGCGGACATATGGTTCACGGTCTGACCGTGCGCTTAGTCCAAGGTAATCGCACTTCTCTATGGCAACAGGGATTATGTATAAATCTTTCCAAGTTTTGTCTCAAATTTCAAATTACAATCCAGCCATGCCGCCACCTGCGAAAACGAGCTTTGATCCGGGCGTATAATTCCCCGGCACATACTCATCAGCTGCATATCTATATAATTCTTGCCTTGATCGTTTCCCTCAACATAAATTGTACGATCAGCCAGGTTCAAGCCCATTTCTTCCGCATGAGCCTTGCACCAGTCCAACTCATCGGAAAAGACAAAAAAGTGCGCCTCCGGGAAACGAGCCAGTGTTTTCTGGCAAGCGCACAGGTACTCCTGCTCAGAAACAGCCCATCCATTATCCACAAAGCCGCCTCGCCGAATATGGATTCCTACCGACATACTCTCTTCAATCCAACTTGCGTATCTCAAATTTGGGGCGTCCGTCAATGCCGGAAAACAAAGCTCTTTTAAATTCTCCTCCCGGTCCTGATGAAACCAATCATCTTCTATCCAATAATCAAAATAATACATGTTACTATATGGGTACGTCCAAACCTCAGAGGTGTATTCCCCAGGAATGTGCGAAACCGTCTCTCCGTGGAAAAAACCATGGCCCGTCGTACTCTCTTCTAAAACAACCGGCAGTCCGGCATTCAAAAGAATCTGGGGTAAAAATGCCCCTTGTTTGCTTAACCGGACAATTCCATCCCACACGTCTTTCGGGAAATACCGGCTTGCCAAATTGACCTGGAGCCCAAAGACACTTTCCAGCTCATAGCCATTATGAGGAACATCATCTTGAAAAAAATATGTATCATCAAAGATCCAAATCTGCTCAGGATTTCGCCGCTCCACATATCGGACAAATACATACTGCCGAATCTGATTGGCCAGCCCGCCTGACATCAGTTGTATGTTCACTTGACTTCTCTCCTTTTCATGGGATTGCGGATGTCTCTTTTTGCCGGAACCCGGTTCAAAACCGGCAAAAGTCCAGGGTTCCGCCATCAGCCAGGAGAACTGGAACAGCGCCCCCCAACATCACTTTGACACAAGAAGGATGTTCTCCAGACACCTTCGGTGAGTCTTACGGCGCATTCTAACAGCATTCCACCCAAAAGCTTTCTGGTAATTTCATCCAATAATAGCCGGATTCCCGCAGCCGCTGCGATATCTCCTCATACGCGGCGGTTTGAAAAATAAACGTTTCGTTCCTGGAAAACGGGATTTGCGATATGGAATATACCGGCAATCCCTTATTGCTCTCCATTGAGTTCCGGTTATCCGACACAACAAATCCCCGAACGGGAATATCCAGCAGCCGGGACAGCCTTAAAAAATACTCGCCCCTTCGGCCCTTTCCGTATAGCAAAATCTGTGGAAACATAGGCAGGAGGGACTGCACCATAGTAAACAGGAACTCTTTACCTGGGTCTGCCGCAATAACCGCTTGTCTGTACCGCTTTAGGCTCATCGTATCATAGTGCGCTTTCACAAAGGTTTCCCACTCTATCAAACAGCTGAGTTTGGGAATATACGACCACTGGCAGCCCAACATGGCGAACAGATCTGCAAAATGCAAGGCAACGTCGGGGTTCAATTGGAAAAAGGAAATGGAATCTGTCGTTTTATATGGAACACAGTCCTTTAGGTCAAAGTCAGACTTCAGATGCTGAGAGAACTTACTCGCCACAATGTTTTGAAACAAAACATTTCTTTCCAGCTCGTTTGGAAGCATACTGCAAAGAGCAACCGCCGCATCGGAGCTCAAACCGGGAAATGCCGAAATAAAATTCAGGAGAAAACCAGGCATTCCGTCTGTAACGTCCAAAATCAGCAGATCAATTCCCCCGCCGATTTCATCCGCGCACCCGGCAAGCGTACGGCCCTCCCAAAAATGGCAAACCGCCGTTTTTTGCTGCGCCATCGTTTCTCGCAGGTCAAAAACCTCTCTTGTATGCAGGGTATACTCTTCTTGGGAATCCACTACATGCAGCTGGCACGGAAGCCTCAGCATCTCTGCACAGCAAAGCACCACACGTGAAACGAGATCATTCGCCGCTCCTGCCTTTACGATTTTCTTTGGCCGTTTCGCCTGAATAAGACCACAAAGAAGGCTCAATGCGGAATACTCTTTTTCAAACGAATCCCCCAGGCTCGCTCTCACCCGCTCGACGGGCGCGCTATATGGATTTACCGAGTTTATCATTTTTATCCTCTGCTTTCTCCATCCTGAAAAATCGCCCTCACCGCTTCCAGCAAATCCGGTGATTTCGTAACATATCGGACCTTTCCCGGTTCAATACTCATAGAAACTAAGTTCTGCTTAATTTCTTTACAAATCACTTCGTTTACAAGCGCTATGACAACCACATCATACGCTTCCTCTAAAAGCCGGCGCACAGGTTCCACAGGCAAACCGGCTTCCTGATACAGCCTGTAATTCTGATCCACCCACAAAGTAATTCTTTCTGGAAATACAGCTTTCGTTTTCCGGTAAATTTCCTGTCCCAATTGCCCCGCACCATACAGGGCAATGCGGAGGTTTTCCAGGGGCCCAAAGGGCAGCTCGGAAAATTTCTCCAGAAAAGCCTCGTATTTCGTCAGCAACGCTGCATCCAGCATCCATTCGCACAATTGCTTTCGATGAAAATCCCGCAAAGGACTTTTTTGCAGAGCCGCCCAGGAGGCATTAAACATATATTTGTATTGATCAAAGGGAACGTTGTTCATAGATGCGGAATCATCCCGTCTCTGATAATGGTACAGCATATCATCTGTAACCATAACGGATTGAGCGCGGAACAACGTATATAAAGTGCAAACCAGATCCTCCCCCATGATTACGGAATCCGGAACCATCTTTTGGGTCTGCTCCAAAAGTTCCCGCTTCACAAGTTTGCTCCATACACTTGGATGAATAACCGGATAATGAACACATCTCCCGCTCGCTTTCTCTATACCGTTTTGTTCTGCGTACGGCAAAATTTCCTTCTGATCTATATATCGCCTTTCCAGCATATGCGGGTAGATTTCTTTTTCCATCCCAATGGCATCGTAGTAACCAGGTAAAATCTGGCAGGGGCATTCAAACACCCGTCCTTGGTATTCCTCCCATAAACCATAAATCAGCACATCCGGAGCCAGGCTTTTCACCAAATCGGTCATTCTCTGGCAGGCGTCGGCTTCCATCCAATCATCGCTGTCCACATAAGCCACATACTCACCGGTTGCTGCCGCAACACCGGCTTTTCTAGCGGAGACAAGTCCTTCATGCGGGCGTTCCAACAGTTTGATCCGAGCGTCCTTCAAGGAATATTCCTCGCAAATTTCCACACTGCCATCTGAGCAGCCTCCATCCACTGCTAAAATAATCTCCAGATTCCGATACGTTTGATGGAGAATGCTGTCCAGGCATTTCCGCAGATAAGGTGCGGCGTTGTATACTGGAACAATCACACTGAGAAGAAGATTTCCCTCCATAAAAGAAGTCCTTTCCTTTCAAATCCGGCCTATCAAATTTACTCAAAACATCATAAATTCACGCAAATCTTCCCTTGAAGGAACTCGCGTGACAACCATCTTACCTTTTTCTGTGGCACCTTTAGGCTCAAGAGATATCTGCGAATGGATTCTGCCGTACTTTCCAATGTATGTGCAATCAGTATAAAATCGTATGTATCCGGAAAACTGCGTATGGCCTCCGGAGATTGAACATGCATACCGCTTTTTCGATAATGCTCAAAATTCTGGTCCACCCACATGACGATCTCAGCCAAATTCCCTTCAGATAAATATTGATGAATTTGTTGTCCAAAGCCTCCTGCACCATACAAAATCAAGCGGCAATGCAGCGGAATGCCGCCATACGGCAGCAGAATTCTGCAATCCAGCGCCTGCATGTTTCGCAGAAGAAAGAAAAATTTCTGATACTGCTCCAATTGGGGCTGCATGATTTCCATAACGTCTTTTTCCCGAAAAGCTGTCTCCAGGTGGCGAATGAGCCGCGTAAAACACTTCATATCATCTCGCCTGACCGTTTTCATTGCACTCCCCTGATGCTGTACATAGTGATACCCACAGACTTCCGAAACGGCGATCCTGTTTGCCTCCAGAATACTGAGATATGTAACCGCTCCATCCTCACCCAAAAAGATGCCGTCCTCCACCTTCATCTGAACCTTTTCAAAAATCTCCCTGCGAATGAACTTCGTAGACAGCATAGGGTGTATCCCAAATTCAAAAAATTCGTCTCCCAGAATCATCTTCGGCAAAATAGAGGCCTGGTCATATACGCCAGCCGGAACGCCGTTTTTATTCTTTTTCGACACGGCGCCCACATCCTGAAAATGAGCACACGCAACAATGTCCGCCCCCGATTCCTCCTGAACCCGCATTGCCTGCGCAAAATAATCCGGTTCAAGCCAATCATCTGCGTCCACGCAGCAAATGAACGCACCGGACGCCAATTTTACTCCAGCCTTTCTGGCGCTGGTCACTCCTCCATTTTTCTTTTCCACCAAACAAACTCTGCCGTCCAAGCGCACAAAGCTCCGACAAATGTGGGCGGATGCATCCGACGATCCATCATTTACAAGAATCACTTCCAGATTCTGATACGTCTGCGCCAAAATACTGCCAACACTCTTTTCCAGATACAATTCCGCGTTATATACAGGCACAATCACACTGATAAGCTTTTCCATATTTCCTCCAGCGCTTGCGCGCAAATCCTCTTATGACAATTTTCGCCCCAAGACCCACATCAAAAGGTGGTTGAAGATCAAATGGATATCCTCGGTAATCTGCATACTATCCACCGGGGCATGGAGGGAGACATCGGAAAGGGTTTTCAGCTTTCCGCCCTGGAAGCCGGTGAGGCCAATCACCTTGTTCCCCAACTCCCTTGCGTACTCCACCGCGTTCAGGACGTTTGGCGAATTGCCGCTGCCGGAGATTGCTAAGATCAAATCTCCCGCCTTCAAGCGTCCCCGCAGCTGAAAACGGAAAATCTCATCATAGCTGATATCGTTCGCTATAGCCATCATGGTGGCAACGTTATCGTTCAAACACAGGAAGTTGAATTTCTTCCGGGTGTGCTCCGAAATCCCCTTGTTGAAATCGTTCTGAAAATGAGAGGCCGTTGCTCCGCTGCCGCCGTTGCCGAACACGTACACCACGTTCCCATTTTCATACGCTTCCACCAGCAAATTCAGCGCCTCATTCAGCGCATCCTTGTCCAAGTTCCGGAGAGTCCTGATCTCATCCTCCAAATAGGCCATAATCTCTTTCGTGAAATCCATGCTCAGCACTCCCTTCTCAAAATCTGCTCCACCGCCTCTAAAACATGTTTGCAGATGAGGTCCGGTTTCCCATCATATTTGCGGTCGCTTCCCGCGTCCCCGGTCAGAACCAGGGCGGTCCTTGTTCCGGCATTTTTTCCGGTCTGGATATCTACGGTGGTATCCCCCACAAACCAAGAAGCGGACAAATCAATGTGATACTGCTCCGCACAGTCTTCCAGCATTCCAATATCGGGCTTCCGGCAGCGGCAGGAAATTTTGTACGCCGGGTTCTCCTCCGGATATCCCTTATCGGGATGGTGCGGACAGAAACGCACCGCATCCAAAAACACGCCTTCCCGGCCCAGAAGCGTCTGCATTTTGCGGTGGATTTCCTTGATGTTCTCTACGCCGCAGAGTCCCCTCGCCACGGCCGGCTGGTTTGTGATGACAATGGCAAGATACCCGGAGCGGTTGATTTCCCGGATGGCTTCCACCGCACACGGCTCCAGCTCGAACGATTCCGGACTGGAAATCAGCCCCCGCTTTACATTGATTGTGCCATCCCGGTCTAGGAAAATCGCCCGCTGCGGCTTTTGAAGATTCCGCGCCGCGACGCTTCCGCTTTTCAAATCCGCTTCCGCCGCCTGGATGCGGTCAACGGTGCCGATGTCCTTGATGTACTCCGGAGAGCGATACGCATAAATTGCGCCCGCTTCTTGGCAGAGGCCCATCAACAGGTCCTTTTCCAGATCAATTTTCTCCTGATTCGGCAAGTCCTCGCAAATGCGCCTGTCCAGCAGATACAGCCCCGCATTTACGCAATTCTCATACCAGTAGTCCCGAACGTTATGCTTGGAATCGAACCGCAAAACCCGCTGTTCCAGATCGGTTTCCACCAAGTCAGAATCAAAAGGATGGGCATTCGGGTGGACAAACAGCGTCGCAGCCGCTCGCTTTTCCCGGTGAAAGCGTTCCATGCGGCGCAGGTCAATGTCAAACAGTACGTCCCCATAAAGCAGGAAAAAGGTTTCCTCCAGCATCGGCCGAAGGTGGGTCAGCGCGCCGGCCGTGCCCAATGGCTTTTCTTCCCGGAAATACTGGATATGCAGCCCAAAGGCCCCTCCATCTTCAAAAAAGTCTTCAATCACGTAGCCCAGATGTCCGGTCACCAGGATGATCTCCGTGATTCCATTGCGCTTCAGCGCTTCCATCTGCCACAAAAGCAGCGGCTTTCCCAAAAGAAGCGCCATGGGCTTGGGAATCTCGTTCCGGGTCAGGCTCGCCAGGCGGGTCCCCTTGCCTCCGGCCATGATCACTGCCTGCATGATAAAACGTCCCTCACCGTCTGAATCACGGCCTCGTCGCTGGTCATGGCAGCCTTCCAGCCTGCGGCGTGAATTTTGGACAGGTCATAGGCGAATACCGGAACGTCGCCCTTCCAGCCCCCGCGGCCGCCGGTATAGCGGAATTCCACGTCTTGCAGGCCCATCTCCTGGCACACTATTTCAGCGATTCCTGAAACCACGCTCTGGGTCTCTGCGCCAACATTGTAAAGCGTTACACCCTCCGGGAGATTTTTCGTAAACTGCAAAATGCAGCTCACCAAATCCGCAACATACAGATAGGGCTTACACTGCCGCCCATCTCCAAGGATGGTGAGGACTTTGGGATTTTCCTGAAGCCGCTTCAGGAAATCAAAAATGACGCCGTGTGTCAGCCGGGGACCGATGACATTCGGGAAGCGGAACACCAAGGAGTGAAACCCATTCATGTAGGAAAACGCGCTGATCAGAGCCTCGCAGCCCAGCTTGCACGCGCCATAGTAGGAAATGGGCATCAGCGGCGCATAATTCTCATCCATCTTCTCCCCCTGTGCATCGCCGTACACCGCGCTGGTGGAGCAAAAAAACAAATTTTTCACATCGCTCATGCGCATTGCTTCCAGGATGTTGAAGGTTGTCGTATAGGTATTCCGATATTCCACCTCCGGCGCTTTCGCGCTGGCTTGGATATCTGAATTTGCCGCCATTTGGAATACAAAATCAAATCGTTCCCGCTCAAAAATGCCCTGGACGGCTTCCAAATCACACAAATCCTGCTCATGCAGCGTGAAATGGGGATGGTTCTTCAAATGCGCGATATTCCTCTCGGTTCCAATAAAAAAGTTGTCAACGCAGACGACGCTGTGGCCCTCTGCAAGCAACGCTTCCACCAGATTGCTTCCAATAAAGCCCGCGCCTCCGGCTACCAGTACTTTCATCCGTCTTTCCCCTTTCAACGCCAGTATTTGTCGCCGATATAAACAATCGACGTACCATCCCGTTCAAAATGAAAATCAAACGGTTTCAGCGGCAAGGCTTTCTTCAGCTCCTCCTGCCGCTCCTCCGGGCAATAGAACAGCAGAAATCCGCCGCCCCCTGCGCCAAGCAGTTTTCCGCCGGATGCGCCGTGTTGGAGCGCGAGGTCATACAATTCGTCGATGGCCGGATTGCTGATGCCCCCCGCCAACTTCTTTTTCAACTGCCAACCTTCGTGGAGGATTTCTCCAAACGCGGTCAAATCGCCATGCAAGAGAGATTCCCGCATCTGTTCTGCAAGAATGCACATTTTTTTCAAATTACGGGCTTTGGCATCCTCCTGGATATTCTTCTTCTGCTCCGCGAGAATGGGATTCGCGGAACGGGCCTGTCCTGTATAGAACATCAGCAGATTTCGTTCCAGCTTCTTGTATGCGTCTGTGGGCGTCAGCACCGGCTCTACCGTTATAGAACCATCCCGATTGAACCGGATGAAGTTCAGCCCGCCGAACGCCGCCGCATACTGGTCCTGCTTTCCAATCGGATTCCCCAGCTTTTCGATTTCTACCTGACACGCTAGCTCCGCCAGCTTCCCCTTGGAAGCGTACTTGCCCTGATAGCAGAACAACGTATGCAGCAGCCCAACGGTGAAGGTGCTGGAAGATCCCAGCCCTGTTCCTCCAGGTACGTCAGCGGTAGAGCTGATTTCTACACCGTGAATTTGCAAGTCGGTCAAAACCTGCCGGAAAATGGTATGCCGGATTTCCCAGGGAGAGCTTACCAGCTCATTTTCCGAGTATTTCAGCAGCGTCTTCGTCTCGTCAAAGTAGGGGTGAATGGAGATATACATGTACTTATTGATGGAGGTACTGAGCACACAGCCGCCGTATTTTTCATAAAACGGGGCCATATCGCTCCCGCCACCCGCAAAACTGACGCGGAAGGGCGTTTTCGTTATGATCATGTCAATCAACCCTTTAATCGACTCAAGAATTCCTGGTAATACCGGCGGGTTTCTGCGCGTTTTTTCGTCTCGTCCTCGTCCAACCAACCGCCGTTAAAATGGTGGATGGAGAATGTGTTCTGCGTCATACAGGTCTCGCCGCTGGTATAATCGTACGGCTGGAAAAAGTCAGAAGAATAGACTACCATTTTGCCGCCTGCGATCACCTGCGTCTCACCATTTACTCTCAAGCCCTGCTTAATCAGCGGAAGTGTATCATATGTACCACTGCTCGTTCGGTTCAAGCTCCCATCCGAATAGACAAAAGGAAATTTTTTCCGATAGTCCAACATGGATTTGATAACTGAATTTCCCATTTCTGCGCCAAACACAGCTCCGCTTACAATTCCCCATTTTTCCGTGCTAGAAAAGGCCGGCTGATACAGCAGTTCGTCCAGGCCTCGAATTAGTTCTACGTCAGTATCTAAATAAATTCCACCATGTTGATATAGAATATCCAAACGTGCGTAATCCGGAACAAATCCCCACTTCTTATGCTCATGGGCCTGCTTCATATACAGGCTTTTTCCAACATCATAATTGCTTTCATCCCAGCGGATGATTTCGTAATCCGGGCAATACCTTTTCCATGAATCTATACACATTTGTAATGGCTGAGGAATAAGATTTCCAGAAAACCAGCAGTAATGGATTTTCTTTGGAATCAGCGGCGTCTCACTGGTCCGAATGACGCCGCCTTCTTTGGGTGCATGGGCAATATCCAGCATCATAATTGGCAGGAACCAGGCTTCTGTATTCGCCATCCCCGGAAGCTGCTCCAAAGACTCCACAACCGGCCCAAAGGCGCTGACGGTAATGAGCAGAATGTAGTTCCCGCTCTGTTCCGTCAGCATGGCCAGGGACTCCACCGGCACACTGCGGGAAACCAGCTCAACAGGCCGCCCATGCTTGTGAGTGTCCGCGTCTGCATAACATAACACAGCTTCGTCCAATTGATATTCATGCAGCCAGTAGGGAGCGACGGTTTCTCCAATTACGCCGGCGCCGTATATAATAATTCTCTTTTGCGCGGCTTTCACTCGCTGGGCAAATTCCACAAAGGTTCCCTTTCTTAAAATCATCGCGGTCGCTCCTTATCTCACTTCCCGGTCAAATTTGATCATAATTTTGCAAAACAGCTCCGATCTGCTTCGCATAACTTGCAAGCCTTTTGAAAGTTCCTTCTGACTCAGCAAATGGGAAACGATTGCATCGGTTTGCAGGCTGGCGTCTGCCAAAGCCTGGACCGTTTCGATCCAATCGCTGTTGCTGCTTCCGAAAGAGGAATTCCAAGTGCCAGTCAAGGTGAGCTGTTTGCGGAGGATGCGCCAGTAGAGATCCTGGGAGAGGGTGCGGGGGCCGTCGGGGTTGCCCATGAGGACCAATCTTCCGCCCGGGGCGGTGCGGAGGAGGCTTTCCTCCAGCGCCTGTGCCGAGCCCACGGCCTCGATCACGCAGTCAAATTCTTCACCGGCGCGGAAAGCCGCTGCATACTCCAGCCCGCACTGCTGAACAATCTGACGTTTCGCCTCACTGCGGCACTTAATGGTCACCCGTCCCGCGCCTCGAATCTTCGCCCACTCGCCCGCCAGTAAGCCAATCGCGCCCGTGCCCACTACGCACACGCTGGCGCCCTGAGGTATCTCCGCCCGCTTCACCGCGTGCAGCGCCACCGCTGCCGGTTCCAAAAGCGCACCCTGAACATCGCTGACGTTTTCCGGCAATTCGATCAGGTTCCATACTGGAACGGCCACATATTCCGCAAAACCACCGTCCCGGCGGGAACCGATGTAATCATAATTAGCGCATGTTTCGTACTGCCCCTTTTGGCAGGAGGCGCATTTTTTGCAGGGAATCAATGGGAAAACGCCAACTCGTTTCCCAACCCATTCGCTGTCTTTTGCGTCCGCAATACTTTCCACTTTCCCGCTGAATTCATGGCCCGGAACCGTTGGAAAATGATAGGCCCCCTTCTCAAAAATCCGGGGGATATCCGAGCTGCAAATCCCTGTGCATAGCACCTTCACCAGCGCCCAGCCGGGCCGCAGCTCCGGAGGGGCGCAGTCCTCATAGCGCAAATCTCCAATCCCATGCAGAACGTATGCCTTCATTGAGAATCCTACCTTTCCAGCAATTTTCTCTCGCAGGTTTTCAAATCCGCTGCGTAAGTAATCTTCAGATTTTCCGCGTCACCCGGAACCATTTTCACTTTCCAGCCTTTGCTGAACGGAAGTTGGCAGCTGCCGCTCATGCTGCTGAGAATTTCTGTTGGCGTTTCTTCGTAAAGTTTCAAATACGGCCAAAAATGGAACGCCTCCGGGGCCTGTCCGGCAAACAGCCTCTTGCGGTCCAGTAAACCACTCACCCATTCGCCGTCCTCGCTGGTGTACGTCGTGTCCGTAATGGGCAGGACCGGCATCACCGCCGGCGCTTCCTCCAAGCCTTGAACCAGCCGGGCAAGCAAATCCTGCGAGGTCAGCGGCCGCGCCGCGTCCTGTACGATCACACCGCCGGCGGCCTCCTTCATGTACCCCTTCGCCGCTGTCAAGCCGTTCCGGATGGACAACTGCCGGTCCGCCCCCGCGGGCGCAATCGCCCAGAGTTTGGAAAGCCCATAGGCTTCCTTCCACACCAGGATTTTCGCACGCCACTCCGCCAACGCCACCACGATCACGCCCGCAACCCCGTGGCATTTCTGGAATTGCTCCAGTGTATGCACGATCACCGGCTTCCCCGCAATCGTACAATATTGCTTCGGAACGCTCGCCCCCAGCCGGGTCCCCGTCCCACCGGACAGCACCAGCACCACGTTCATCAGAATCTCAGCTCCCGAATGTCCTGCAAGATTTCTCCATAAGGCCGCCCGCGGCCAAACAGCAGCGACGTGCCCAGCACAAAACCGCTCACGCCCTTCGGCGCGTACTCCAGAATCTTGTCCGCGCTGCACGCGCCGTCCCAGTAAATCTCGAAGTCCATATCCTCTTTGATTGCCAGCAGCCGCGTGATCTTTTTCCCAACATACGGCAAAAACATCTGCCCCGCGTTGCCAGGATTCACCGACATCACCAGCACCTTTTTTACAATCCGCAGCATCTCTGTGATGGTCTCCACCGACGTGCCCGGGTTAATGGCAATGCCGGGAATCATGCCCGCGTCTATGATCGCCTGGAGCGTCGTCGACGGGTGATATTCCGCCTCCGGATGGATATAAACGGTGTCCCCAGGGCGCAGATTCTGCAAAAACAAACCAATCCGGTTGTTCGGATGCTCAATCATCAGATGGACATCCAGCGGCTTCGAGGTGGCCTGCGAGATGTACCGCATGTCGTTCAGTGACATGGCAAAATTTGCTACGAAACGTCCGTCCATGATGTCAATGTGAAACGAGTCAATGCCACCCTCTTCCAGCTCCCGCACTTCCAGCTCCAGGTTCCCATAGTTCGCACACATCATCGACGCCATCAGCTCAAACTGCATAAGTATTTCCTCATTTGAAAAGCCAATCCAATTCCAATTCCCATGCTGCCAACGGATTATTTGGCTTATTTTTTTCGCCGTGAAAGTCGCTGCCGCCTGTGATGTGCAGCCCGTGCTTCTTTGCCAAACGCAGATATTCCGCCGTCTGCTCCGGCCTGTGGATGGGGTAATAGCATTCGATGGCATCCAGGCCATAGCCTTTGAGCCGCAATATCAATTCATCCAGCGTCTCTCCGTTCAGCACGATCTGATACGGATGTGCCAGGGAAACCTTCCCACCCGCCGCCTTGATTTTCTCAACACAGGTTTGGACGCTGGGCTTCGTGCCCTTCTCGATCTCCTGAAAGTCCGGCGTGTCCAGATAGCGGTCAAACGCCTCCTTGCGCGTGGCAACCATCCCATGCTTCAACATCACCAACGCAAAGTGCGGGCGGCCGATGGGAGCCCCAGCCGCTTCCGCGTCTACCTCCTCCAGAGGTACTTCCAGGCCCTTCGTACGCAGGAAATCCCGGATGCGGTACTTGCGGTCATTCCGCCCGCCTTTCAGGCTGTCCAGCCAGCTTTGCATAGCTGCTGCGGAAAAACCGTAGCCTAAAATATGCAAATTCAAGTAATCGTCCGCACTCAGCTCTACGCCTTGTATAACTTGCAGTCCCAGAGCCTCGCCAGCCGTTTTCGCTTCTGCCACACCATCCACATTATCGTGGTCGGTCAGCGCCCACACCTCTGCACCACGCTTTTTCACCAACTCCGCCAATTCTGCCGGGGCATACTGCCCGTCAGACGCTGTGCTGTGGGTATGCAAATCCGCTTTATAAATCATGCGCATCTCCTATTCCAACCCGAAAAACCGGAATAGATGGTCAACGATCTCCTCCGGCGTCTCATGACCGTCGTTCGGAACCACAATGCTGGAGTGCCCCGGCTCGTCCCACGGCAGGTCTACTCCCACTACATTCTTCGCCTTGGACGAATACAGCTTCTTCTGGTCACGCTTGTACAGCGTCTCGTGGGTCACCTTCAGATAGATTTCCTTATACTTTTCGATATTCTCCCGGTTCCATGCGCGGACTTCCGTATACATGGCAATGCTGCAAATCACAACGTCATGTCCCTGTTCCGCATAATATTTGCACGCTTGGAAGCTTCCAAATGCACCCGCCTTCCGCGCCTCGGTGGTATAGCGGTCTTCCAGCAGAACCTTTCCGTCTTCCGTACTGTGGCCCGCCGCAAGACGGGACAAGTCACCGTCAATCAGAATGGCATCCGGTTTCTTTTCCTTCAGCCGCTGGTAAAACAGTCCGCCAATGGTTGTCTTTCCAGCACCGGCTAAGCCAGTGAAGAAGTAGACCGTCCCTTTTTTACTCATTCCAACAAATTCCTTCCATTTAATGGTACAGCGGCTGCTCCAGCAGCGCCGGGTCTAACTCCAGCTTTTTCATCATCCGCAGGGGCTGGCTCCGCTTGTTCACGAACCGCAGGCCCCGCATCAGGATCTTCGCATTGGCAAGCCGGTTCGCGTCAAATTTTTCCATCTGCTCGTCCAGCAATTGCTCCTGGACCTTCTTCTCCGCTTCTGCATCGATCCGCTCGCCGTTTACAGACACTTTCGCCTTCTCAAACACCTTCATCCACGTTTCCCGGATGTAATGGTTCACCGTTGTAAATTCTGCAATCAGCTCTTTCAGCCTTTCTTCATCTACCGGCGCACCGTCATAATACTGAAAATCATATCCATAATACTCGTAGGCGTCCCGGAGGAAGTATTCAATAAAATACCGCTCGTTATCATTTACATAGTCGTCGTATGTCCTGTAAATGGGCGCAGGGTCAAAGCCCTTCGTCTCCGGATGCGGGTCTAATTTGCCATTCTCCGAGCAATAGGTCATACTCTCTGTATACGGCAGATCCAGGAACGCCACCAGCGCCGTAAACGTCGCCTTCCCGTTCAATTTCCCGTCCTCGAACCGCACCAGGATGCTGTCCTTGTACAGCCGGTCGTCCGGGTCGATCATGAAGCTCCGGTTAAAGACACGCTCAGACACCGCGTCGCTTACCACTGTCGTACTGTCCCCGCCTTCTTCGTTCGCGCTCATTGCGCTTGCGTACATGAACTTCACCGTCGCTCCATGGCTGGTGGTAAACCGGCGCATGGGGGTAAAGGTCTTAATGTACTTGAAGTTCCGGAAAATCGCCGATTTTCGGATTTCCTCGTAGTTTGCCGCGTTCAAAACCGTCTTTTCCGTCTTTTCCTCCACCGACAGCGAATACACGATGTTGGAAAAGTGGGGCTGGAAAAATACCGCCGGCGTAATCCGGGACTCACGGTCCAAGCCCACCGCCGCCATCTCGTTTTGCAGGAAAAAGGCCACTAAATAATCCTTGTCCGTCCGCCCCTTCATCCGGTACAGCTCTTCCACGGCACGCGGGTTGTTCCACGATGCGTAATTCTCCATCGCCTGCTTCAGCGTCTGGGCGCTCTCCATCCCGCTTTGCAGGTTTTCCACAATCTCCTTCGCGTTGCTCATCATGATGGACGGCATCACCAGCAGGTTCGGATGGCTGTCGAAGATTTCGTTGAAGAAGTCGCCGCCGTTGTGGGTGGATAACTGCGTGTGCCAGATCAGGCGCGTCACTTCCCGAATCCGCACCGGCTGTACCGAATACTGGCTGTAATCTATCCCGAATCGTGCTTTGAAATCGATGGGATACTGCTGGACTTCATCCTCCAACAAAAATACCAGTTTTTCATCCTCCAGCAGCGGCCTCAGGTTCAGGCACTGCAAATACGTGCAGAACGTTTTCCAATCCGTATAGTGCAGGTACACGTGGTTTTCCCGGGCTACATCTTCGCTTTTTCGCACATTATCATGTAAATATTCCAGCTCATACTGGCTGTAAACGTCATGGGCCAGAATGGGGTTTTCCAGGTCCTTGAAAAAATTCCGGCGGATGACGGGATTTCCAAAATTCACAAACTCCCCGAACCGTTCCTCCTCCGGGTAGAACGGCACATAGCCGTTGTGGTCGTCGTACGGGAAGAAGCAGAAGGGCAGTTCCTCAAACGGAAGGAAGTCCTTCCGGAAGAAATACGGGTACTTTTTTAACAATTTGCAATTCCGCTCATAGCGGCCTTGCAGCAGTTTCAGATTTGGTTCGTAGAAAACCTTGATCATTAACGGCAGGATGTCCTCCCGGAAATGACCCTCGTTGAACAGCTGTACAAATGTCGTATACGATACCTGATAATCCCCGCCGTATTGCAGGTTATACGCCGCCGCTTCCAAGCGTTCTTCCGGGCCGCAGCCCTGGGAGAGGGCGATCTGATACGACTTCACGGCGTCTTCCGTGCCGCCCATAGCGGCGAATTTGCGCGCAATTTCGATCGGTTTCATGGGCGTCCTTTCTGCATGAGAAGAGGGGCGGGCCGACGCCCGCCCCTCTCTGCACTGTTACTTTTCTTGCGAATTTGCTGTGCCGCTTGGAAATTAGCCCAGCAGCTGGAGAACGCCCTGGGGCACTGCGTTCGCCTGCGCCAGCATCGCCTGTGCGCTCTGCACGAGGATGTTGTTCTTCGTGTAGCTCATCATTTCCTCGGCGATGTCGGTGTCGCGGATGGTGGACTCGGCGTCCTGGATGTTCTCCGCCATCACGGACAGG
>JAAWGR010000064.1 GCA_022795445.1 Oscillibacter sp.
CGTCCAAAATTTTGGACGGCCTCGCCATTTTCCGAACGGCTCCTTATGAAAGCGGACGTGTCACCGGCCCCTCGCGTGTCAGCAGGACAGACTCGGTATAACCTGCCGCTTTCGCAATTTCCGCCGCCTCTTCGTAGGCGCAGACAATGCCCGCCGTACTGTGGGCATCCGCGGTAACAATCACCTGTCCGCCCATTTCCCTCCATTCCCGCAACAGGAACGGCGCGGGATACGGTGTCATCCGCACCTTGCGGAAGACCGCACCGGTATTGATCTCCAAAAACGACGCGTCCGGATCCGCTGCGTGAAGGGCCGCCAGCGCTGCGGCATGGTAACGGGGCGACGTCTCGTCAAACAAAGGCATTTGCTCCTGAAATTTCGTAATCAGGTCAAAATGCCCAAGAATGGTGGGTTTCATGCCGGCTACACGCTGCATCTCCGCATAGTAGCACTCCGCCATCGTCAGCCCATCACCGTCAAACGCCTCATCCCGACAGGCCGCCAATATCTCCGCCGTCCAATCTACCGTGTAATACTGGCCATCCGGCCCCTTCAGGCGGTGGACACTGCCAATCCAATAATCAAACCCCTCCGGCGAAACGTCCGCGCAATTGTCCCACTCCAAACCCAGAAGCACATCCATTTTCCCCGCATACGCCTCCCGAATGCGCAGAACCTCCCTGCGGTATTCGGTCATGTCAGCAGGCAAAACCATCCCCGCATCTTCTGGAAGGGGGGTGTGGCTGTGGCCCGACGCGCCAAAGGAAACCGCCCCAGCTTCGTAAGCTGCTTGAGCCATTTCCGCCAGCGAGTTTTTCCCATCGCAGAAAAGAGAATGGGTGTGGACGGCACAAAAATCTTTCATTGCAGACGCTCCTGCTTAACCTTGTAGTCTACAACGTGACGTTTCTCCAGTTCCCGGGTCACATCCTCCACCGAAATCCCCATCTGCACCATCAACACCATCACATGGTAGCACAGGTCAGCGATTTCATAAATAGTTTCCTCCTTGTCCTCCTTACGGCCCGCGATAATGACCTCGGTACACTCCTCGCCAACTTTTTTGAGAATTTTGTCCAGGCCCTTCTCAAACAGGTACGTTGTATAACTTCCCTCTTTCGGGCTGGTCCTGCGTCCCTTAATAAGCTGGTACAGCCCTTCATAGCTAAACTTTTTCAGCTCATCGGAAAGATACAGCTCATTAAAAAAGCAGCTCTCTGCTCCTGTATGGCAAGCAGGGCCGTCCTTCACGACCTCCACCACCAGCGCGTCGCCATCGCAGTCAGCGGTGATGGAAACCACATGCTGACGGTTACCGCTGGTCTCGCCCTTGCACCAAAGCTCCTGGCGGCTCCGGCTCCAAAAGCACGTCCGCCGCTCGTCAACCGTAATCGCCAGGCTCTCCGCATTCATGTAGGCCAACGTCAGAACTTCCTTTGTATAATGGTCCTGTACGATGGCCGGGATCAGCCCTTTTTCGTCAAATTTCAAATCCATAATATGCTCCTAATTTCATTTTACGCAAACCCCAAAAATCTCTGCGGGATGTTTGGGCTTTCTATAAGGGGCTCCATTCCAGCCGCTTCCGCGGCTTTTTTGCCTAACCAGGGAATTTGATGTAGGACGCTGGAACCTCCTTGGTCAGCCATACGCCGTTATCCGAGAGGTAAAACACATAACCGTCCGTGCGCATCCGGCCCGCGGCGATTTGCAGCACCATCGGCTTCCCGCGCCGCTGGCCAACCTTTACCGCGGTTTCTACGTCCTTCGACAAATGGACATACTGCCGCTTCTGCTTTTGCAGTCCCTGCTCCCGGATCGATGCCAGAAATTTTCCAATCGTTCCATGATATAAAAATTCCGGCGGCTCCTTCTCATCCAGCTCTAAATCGACCGGAATACTGTGGCCCTGGTTCGCCCGAATACGGGTCTTGTCCTCGTTAAAGCTGTACCGCTGTTTCTCGTCCGCCGCTACGATTTCTTCCAATTCCTCCATACTGATTTCGGCGCCCTTCAAAAGCTCCTCCACCTTAGCCCAACCGTGCTGGTCCAGCGTAATCCCAATCTCCTGTGGGCGATGCCGCAAAATTAAGCTGAGAAATTTACTTGTTTTCGTCCGATTCCTCATCATCGATACCCCGTTCTTACAAGCGCATTTCTACGCCCTTGTCCCGTAAAAACCGTTTCAAATCTTTGATATCCACCTGCTTTGTATGGAAAATCGACGCCGCAAGGCCCGCATCAATCCCTGGATGCGTAAACAACTCCGCAAAGTGCTCCATATTCCCCGCGCCGCCGCTGGCTATCACCGGTACGCCCACCCGAGCCGTCAGCGCGTCCAGCATTTCCAGGTCAAATCCGTTCTTCACACCATCCGTATCAATGGAGTTCAGCACGATTTCCCCTGCGCCGTCCCCAACGCCGCGAACGGCCCACTCCATCGCGTCGATACCAGTGTCCTCCCGGCCGCCCTTGGCGAACAGCCGGAACTGGCCGTCCACCCGCTTTACATCCATGCTCAAAACAACGCACTGGTCACCGTACTTCTTCGCCGCCGCGCCGATGATGGACGGGTCTGCAATTGCACCGGAGTTCACACTCACCTTATCTGCACCGCACTTCAGCACGCGGTCAAAATCGTCCAAAGTCCGGATACCGCCGCCAACCGTCATGGGAATAAAAATTTCGGAAGCCACCCGGCGCAGGATGTCTGTAAATAACCCCCGGTCTTCGGCAGAGGCGGTAATATCGTAAAAAACCAGCTCATCCGCGCCGGATTTGTTATAGAACCGCGCCATATCCACCGGGTCCGCCATGTCCCGCAGACCCTCAAAGTTCGTGCCCTTCACTACCCGGCCGTCCCGCACATCCAGGCAGGGGATAATGCGTTTTGCTAACATGCGCCCACCTCTTGGATCACGGTTTCCAAATTCAGCCAACCGTCATAAAGCGCTTTGCCCAATATCGCCGCCTGAACGCCCATGCGGTCCAGTTCCCGCAGCTCCGCTAAAGAACGGATGCCGCCAGAGGCGGTGATCTCCAGGCCGTCGATCCGGACCAGTTCCCGGTAAAGTTCCAAATTCGTTCCCTGGCCCGCGCCATCCCGGCTGATATCGGTATAAATCACCGTCTTGACCCCCGCGTCCCGCAGGCGCTGGCAAAAATCTACGCCCTTTTCTTCGGACAGCTCTTTCCAACCGTTAATAGCCACATAACCATCCCGGGCATCCACGCCTACAGCGATCTGTCCGCCGTACTTCTTTGCCATACGGCAGGTGAAATCGAAATCCTGCACGGCGACCGTACCCAAAATGCAGCGGCCCACGCCCAATTCCAAGTATTGGGCAATTCGTTCTTCCGTACGGATGCCGCCGCCGACCTCAATAAACAAGCCGCCCTGCTGCACGACCGCAGCAATGCTCTCAAAATTCGCTGGAGCGCCGTCCCGGGCACCGTCTAGGTCCACCACATGGAGAAATTCCGCTCCTGCCTTGATGAATTCCCGCGCATAGGCACAGGGGTCCGTGCCATAGACGGCCTCCTGGTCATAGTCCCCTTGGTACAAACGGACTACCTGCCCGCCCCGCAGATCGATTGCCGGAAAAATTTGCATGGCCTATCCCCCTCCTTTTCAGGCATGTACCTTGCAGCTTAGTTCCTCCACATCCAGACGGATGATCTCCACTGCGTTCACCATTGCTTCACCGAACGTCCAATCTCCCGGCCCAGCGGCATGGTTCATCAAGGCCGTAAGCCCTGCCAACTTCTCCGCCGGGTCTTTCACCAGCGTCACCGGGCCGCCGCCCATGACGCTCCGAAACCGGGCTGTATATTCACAGGCTACTTTGTCCGAAACCACTTCGTGCCCAGTATCCATCTCAAATGCCGCCCAACCGGCCTCCCGGATAAGGCCGATCTTACGGCCCTCCTTTGCGCTGTGAAAATAAAATGTATAATGGCCGTCCTGCTCCGCAAAACCAAAATCCAACGGCACAATGTACGCCCGTCCATTGTCACAAAGCCCCAAACGGCAGCAATCACAAGCAGCAATAATCTCCCGGATTTTCCCAGGGTCAGTTACCTCACGGTCTTTCCTTCTCATCCGAAAACGCCTCCTCTTACATGTCCGCAAACGCCCGCAGCAGCCGCAACCCCGCATCGCCGGATTTCTCCGGGTGGAACTGCGTACCCCAGACGTTCCCCCGCCGTACAACACCAGTCACCGCCACATTGCCGTACTGGGAAACGCCCAGCGTACTTTCTGCGCAGTCCTTTGCATAAAAGCTGTGGACATAATATACATATTCTCCGCCTGAGAAATACCGGAACAGCGGGTCGTCCTTCACAATTTGCAGGCTGTTCCAGCCCATGTGGGGGACCTTGAGCGACAGATTGTCCAAATCCTTCCGCAAATCCGATACCACACCCGGCATCAGCCCCAAGCCAGTGTGTTCGCCGTACTCAAAGCTCTTGTCAAACAACAGCTGCATTCCCAGGCAAATGCCCAGCAGCGGTTTTTCCTCCGCCGCCTCCAGCAGAACCGGCACCAGACCTGTGGCCTCCAGCTTTGCCTTCGCGTCGCCGAAAGCCCCTACGCCGGGGAGGATAATCCGGTTGGCTGCACGCAGCCGCCCAGCGTCCCGCGTAACCTCCGCCTCCAGCCCCAGCGCCCGCAGGCTGGAGGACAGGGAAAACAAATTCCCTACGCCATAATCCACAATTGCAATCATTTACAGCAAACCTTTCGTACTCGGTATCTCATCCAAATGCTTTGCGTCCAGAGCTACAGCCGCTTTCAACGTCCGGCCCATCCCCTTAAAAACCGCTTCCAAAATATGGTGTGTATTTTCCCCCGCCACCTGGCGGATATGGATCGAGCCGGGACAACTCCGCACAAAGCCCAGCCAAAACTCTTTTGCAAGTTCTGTATCAAAATCCCCCACCTTTGCAGCGGGCAGCTCAACTCTCCAGCCCAGGTAATCCCGGCCCGACAGGTCGCAGGCACACAGCACTAACGTCTCATCCATCGGCAGCAGGAACTGTCCGTAACGGGCAATCCCCCGCTTATCTCCCAGCGCCTGCTCAAACGCCTTGCCCAAACAAATGCCGATATCCTCCACAGAATGATGATAGTCTACCTGGGTATCGCCGCGGCATGTGATCTGGAGGTCAAAATCGCCGTGCCGCGCAAACAATTCCAGCATATGGTCCAAAAAGCCGCAGCCAGTCTGAACGTTTGCTTTTCCGACGCCGTCCAGATTGACGGACAACTGGATTTGGGTTTCCTTCGTCTCTCGCTTGATCTTGGCCTGACGCATAGCGGCCTCCTTATTTTCTCAGCAATTTCTTCAGCGTTTCCATTAGAGCCTCCATCTGCTCCCTGGAACCAATCGTAATCCGCAGATAGTCCCGAATGCGGTCCTTGTCAAACCAACGCACTAAAATACCAGCCTCTTTCAGACGGCGGTACAGCTCGCCGCCAGGGACCGCACCGGATTTTGCAAACACAAAGTTCGCACACGAGGGCAACACCGTGAACCCGAAATCTTCCAACGCCTGTACAGTCCAAGCACGGTTCTCCCGCACAGCGGCGCAGCAGCTCTGAAAATACGCCTCATCCTCCACCGCGGCGGCTCCCGCCGCTAGGGAAAGCCGGTTTACATTGTACGGGTTGAAGCTGTACTTCACACGGTTCAAATCAGCAATCAGCTCCGCACTGCCGAACGCATAGCCAACCCTGCCGCCTGCCAAGGAACGGCTCTTGGACATCGTTTGCACAACCAGCAGATTGCCGAATTTCGGAATCAGAGGCACACAGCTCTCGCCGCCGAAGTCCACATACGCCTCATCGACAATGACCAGCCGCTCAGGGTCCTTTTCCAGCAAACGCTGGATTTCTGCCTGGGGTACCATCATCCCTGTGGGCGCATTGGGATTTGCAATCACGACCGTACCAGGAAAATCCATGTAGTCCGCGATATTCAACGTGAAATCCTTCCGCAGAGGAACTATCGTCGCATCCAAGCCGAAAAGAGCCGTCTGGGCCTGGTAGAAACCGTAAGTGATATCTGGGTAAGCAACCCCCCTGCCCGTACCGCAGAACGCTCGGAAGGCAAAGCCTAAAATCTCATCGGAACCATTGCCGGAGATAACATTCTCCGGTTTCAGGCCGTACCGCTCCGCAAGAGCGTTGTTCAGCACAGTGCAGAGTGGATCGGAATAAAGATACAGCTTTTCCGCTTCCATACCGCGGACAGCCTCCACTGCCTTCGGGGATGGCGGAAACGGACTCTCGTTGGTATTTAATTTAATGTATTGCTGATCCTGGGGCTGTTCGCCGGGTGTGTATGGGTCCAGGCGTCCGGCCTCAGTTGAGAGGAATTTGCTCATCGTTCAGCACCGCTTTCGTTCGATTTTAAATTTATGGTTCTTTCCGGCTCAAGGCCGAACGGGCATGGCCCTCCAAGCCCTCCCGGCGGGCAAAGTCCGCAATACGGTCTGCCGCACTGCACAGGGCGGCTTGATCGTAGTAAAGGAAACTGGAACGCTTCATGAAATCATCCACCCCCAAGGGGCTGGAAAACCGCGCCGTTCCGGAAGTTGGCAGGGTATGGTTCGGACCGGCAAAATAATCGCCAAGAGCTTCCGGCGTACTGCGTCCCAGAAAAATGCTTCCAGCATTCCGGATGCGCGGCAGCAAGGCGAACGGATCGTCCACACACAGCTCCAAATGCTCCGGCGCAATGCGGTTCACCGCCTCCACCGCTTTCTCCAGACTATTCGCGACAATGATCTTTCCGTTGTCCAGGACAGATTTACGGGCAACTTCTTGGCGCGGGAGACTTTGCAGCTGTTCTTCGATCTCCGCCTGGACAGCTTCCGCCAAAACCATGCTGTCCGTCACCAGCACCGCTGACGCCAAAACGTCATGCTCCGCCTGGCTGAGCAGATCCGCAGCAACCCAGTTGGGATTGCTCCCGCCGTCCGCCAAAACCAGAATCTCGCTCGGTCCGGCAATCATATCGATATCTACCTGTCCGAACACCTTCCGCTTGGCCGTTGCCACAAACACACCGCCCGGACCGACAATCTTGTCCACTCTTGGTACACTCTCTGTACCGTAGGCCAAGGCCGCTACAGCCTGCGCGCCGCCAATCTTAAACACCGCGTCCGCACCTGCCAGCTTCGCCGCCGCCAGGGCTTCCACACAGATACTTCCGTCCTTCCGGGGCGGCGTCACCAGGACAATCTTCCCCACACCAGCAAGTTTTGCCGGAATCACGTTCATCAAAATGGTCGACGGGAACGCCTCCGGACTCCTCGGCACACAGACGCCCACCGTTTCAATTGCCGTCCACCGCTGCCCCATCACAATGCCAGGACGGTCCGCAACAACAAAATCATGGTGCCTCTGCTGCTCGTGGAAATGCCGGATATTCCGCGCTGCTTCCTCCAGCGTTTCCAGGAAATAACCGTCAATATGCTCCATCGCTGCGTCAAACTCTGCTTCCGTTACTTGCAGCGTATCCAATACGGCGCCGTCAAAACGGCGGGTATAATCCAGCACGGCGCTGTCGCCGCGCTCGCGGACCTCCTGTAAAACGGCGTCAACCGCGGCGCCTACATCCGCTTCTGCCTGGATATCCCGGTTTAAAAAATCCTTTGCCTCCAGACTGTCAAAATTAAGAATCCGTATCATGCACTGCCTCCGTCAGTCTGCCCAGCAGGGTCTCAATTTCCTTGCGCTTGAACTGAAAGCTTGCCCGGTTTGCGATAAACCGCGCCGAAATGGGCATAAACTCGGTCAATACCTTCAAATCATTCTCCCGCAGAGTGGTTCCCGTTTCCACGATGTCGACAATCACATCCGATAACCCCAGAAGCGGGGCCAATTCAATGGAACCGTTCAATTTGATAATGTCAATGCTTCTCCCTTGACCAGCATAGTAGTTCTTTGCGATGTTCACAAATTTTGTCGCCACCCGTAAAGAACGTCCCGGATCATCCAGAAAATCCTTCGGGCCTGCCACACACATCCGGCACTTGCCTAGACCCGTATCCAGCAATTCGTAGACGTCTGCGCCGGACTCCTCTAAAATATCTTTTCCCACAATGCCGATGTCCGCCGCACCATGCTCAACATAGATGGCAACATCACTGGGCTTCACCAAAAAATAGCGGATTCCAGCGGCAGGATTTTCCACAACCAATTTCCGGGTATCGTTGTAATCCTCCGGGCAGCCGTAGCCTACGTCCGCCAAAAGGTTATAGACCTTATCGCCCAGGCGGCCCTTGGGCAATGCCACATTCAGCATCACCGGCGCGCCTGCGCCAGGGACATCCACTGCTGTCAGACGGTCCAGTTCATCCAAATACAGCGCAAACCCCACAGCTTTCGCGCCAGGACGGAACTGTTCAGCCAGGGGGTCGTAGCGTCCGCCCTGCAACACTGCACGGGGCAGGCCCGCAAGATACCCTTGCAGCACAAGGCCGTTATAATATTCCATATCATTCACCAGGGACAAATCCAGCTGGAGTTGATAGCCTTCTTCCGCCAAGGCTGTACAAAGAGTCCGCAGCTCTGTCAGGGCCGCGCCCATAGACACATTGAGCGCCAAAGGTTCCGCTGCCGCCAAAACGCTCCCCCAGCCGCCCGACAGCGTACCCAAGCGGCACAGCGCGTCGGTACCCTGGCGGGACAATCCTGCCTCCGCCGCAGCAGCTTGCAGTTCATGCTGATTCCGGTCGCGGATGCAGTTCAGCAGCCGGGGCCGGAAAGTTTCCGGTGCGCCCACGGCGTCCAGGAGCCCCGCGACAAAACCCATATGGCTGGCTTCCAGCACAAAATCCTGTCCGGTCAGGGCAAGGCTCCGGCAGGCCAGTGAAACAGCCTGTGCTGTAGCAGCGTCGTCCACAGCGCCGATACATTCCAGGCCAATCTGGCTGATCTCCTGGAAGGTATGGCTCTCCTGGCTGGGCCGGTAAACATTTTCCGCATAATAATAGCATCCACATCCGCCAGGGGTAATCTGTGCGTTTTTGGCAATGGAGAGCGTAACGTCCGGTTTCAGCGCCAGCAGCCGTCCGTCCAGGTCGGTGAAGGTGATCACCTGCTCACTGGATAAAAAGCGGCGGTTCTTTTGGTACAGGCCATACTCCTCAAACCGTCCCATGCGGTACTGCTGAAACCCTGCCTGTTCATACAGCAGCCGCAATTGCAGCGAGATCCGCTCCTGGGGCCGCAGAATATTCAAATCCAATTCCATTGGAACATCCTCCTTTATTTGTGAGGATTATTGTACGCGCATTTTTTAGCAAAGTAAAGTGTTAATTCGCTAATCTAGGAAATTCTCCCATTTGCACAGTTTCTTTGCCCTAGAAAGCCGGTTTTTTGAGGCCCCAGCTTACAAAAGATTCCGCTTTTCACCTTCTCGCCAGGGACTAGGCATTAACCGGACTCCAGTTTCTTAGGCCCGTTATCAAACCATTTTTTCAGGCTGTACCGTCTCCTCAAACTCCTCCGCCGTCAAAAGGCCCAGCGCAAGCGCCGCCTCCTTCAGCGTCGTTCCCTCCTGCAAAGCTTTCTTCGCACATTCCGCCGCTTTTTCATATCCGATCTTTGGCGTCAGGCAGGTGACCAGCATTAAGGAATTCCTCAAATTCTCCTCCATCCGCTCAATGTTCGGTCTAATCCCCTCCACGCAATGCGTCCGGAAAGAGTCCATCGCATCTGCCAGCAGCCGCGCCGATTGCTGGAAGTTATACGCAGAAACCGGCAGGAACACGTTCAATTGAAAATTCCCCTGGGACGCCGCAAACCCAATGGCCGCATCATTGCCCATCACCTGCACCGCCGCCATGGTAACAGCCTCGCACTGCGTCGGGTTGACCTTGCCGGGCATGATGCTGCTTCCTGGCTCGTTTTCCGGGATATGAAGCTCACCCATACCGCACCGCGGCCCGCTGGCCTGCCAGCGGATATCGTTGGCAATTTTCATCAGGTTTGCCGCCAGCGCCTTCAAGGCCCCATGGGCGAAAACCACGGCGTCTTTGGAAGTCAACGCATGGAACTTGTTTTCGTCCGGCGCAAAGTCCAGACCCGTCAAAGCAGAAAGTTCCTGGCAGACCAGTTTGTCATAGTCCTTTGGCGCGTTCAAGCCGGTACCCACGGCGGTACCGCCGATTGCCAGACGGCGCAGCTCCTCCAAAGCTGCGCGAAGCATCCGGCAGGGAGCGTTCACCAGCTCCCGCCACCCGGAAACTTCCTGGGCAAAACGCAGCGGAGTCGCGTCCTGCAAATGTGTCCGCCCAATGCGGATGAGGTCAGGATAAGCCGCTTCCAATGTTGCAAAGGCATCCGCCAGCCGCTCTGCCGCCGGAAGGACCTCATTGGCGACGCTCAATGCCGCCGCAATGTGCAGCGCAGAGGGATAGGTATCGTTGCTGGACTGGGACGCGTTTACATGGTCGTTGGGGTGCAACGCCACTCCCTGCTCTGCCGCCAAGTGGGCAATGACCTCATTGACGTTCATATTGGTCTGTGTTCCGCTGCCGGTTTGCCAAACTACCAATGGAAATTCGTCCTCCCATTTGCCTTCTCGGATCTCACGGCAAGCATAAGCAATCGCCGCAGCCTGTTCTTCCGTAAGTTTTCCCTTGAGAGCGTTGGCCTTGGCACAGGCTTCTTTCAAATACGCAAATGCAGTAATAATCTCCCGCGGCTGACGTTCGCCGCCGATTTTGAAATTCTCCAAACTCCGCTGAGTCTGCGCCCCCCAATGCCGGTCCGCTGGGACGGCAATCTCACCCATCGTATCATGTTCCATACGGGTATCCATCATTGCAACTCCTCCACCCAAGCAAAATATGATCTCTATTATACAAGGAAACTTCTTTCTGGGCAAGCCTGTGTTTGGATTTGCCTTCAGCCGATATCCTTCACATTTTCAATTGCTTTCATCGTTTCATGCAAGAAAAGAACATCCTATCCAGGTAACTTCAAAGCAAATGAATAGAAGAAGCTGCTGCATATAAATCTACAGCAGCTTCTTTTATTTAGATTTCCATCAAACATCTGCTTAACAAATGGATGCTGGAATACCAGCCGCTTATCCGGCGGACATTACCTCAGAGAGGAACAACGCGTTCAACTCCTTCCAGCTAGGGGCAGGGGTATCCGGCAAGGCGGTCACAAGGGCTTTGATTTCTGCAATGCTGCTCTCAAGATATGTATTCAGCACATCCATTCTTGGGATCTGCTTAACTTCTGGCGCATGGATTTTAAGGTCCAGCAAGTAATCAACGGCAGGCTGCAGCGCTGGGTCCAGTTCTGTTTTCACCAGTTCGGAGAACTGCATCGGCGGTGGCGTACCCTGCCGGAGAATCCACCGGCAAGCCAGCACAGGCCGCAGGACGTAAAAATACTTCTTTGCTTTCACCAGCGGATTGCCCCGCAGAAATTCGTGATAGTTTCCTTCGGCCATGCTTAAATAATGCCACAATCCCCGCTTGCTGGAAAAATACGGCTGCATGAATGGCACAAAACGTTTGGCAAATGAACTGCTCCAGTACACAATCGGAGAGGAAAACCATTCAAAAAGGGTCGGATTGGAGCGGTACAGCAATTTCAGCGTTTTATCCAAATCCCACCCGTTGACATCCAGCAAATTGCTGATGGGCAGTTCAATCACATCCCGCCGTCCTTCCAGGCGCAGATAATGCTCCAAGCGGCGCACATAGAGGAACCGCACATCATAATCACTATCCGGAGATGCAAATCCCCACGCCCGGCTTCCCGATTCTACAGCTAATAGAATCCGCACATCTTCCCGACATTCGATTTCTTCCAAGGCTTGCAGAATCTGATCCTTCATAAGATAATCCCTCTGCTTAGCACACAATCGTTTTCACATATGGTTTCCTTACCAAGACAATTCACATTTACCGGTAGCGCCATAATATTCCCAAAGCAGGTAATACTGCTTTTTCTTATCTACTTCTACTTTTCCAGCAGGGTTTTGCTGGTTCAGCTTCAGTAATTGCCGTTTTTTCTTGTCCAGCAGAATGACATCTACATTTCCTCTTGTCAGATGACCATGAAAAGCAAATTCGTAAACTCGACTTTCACAAAACCTCCCCACATGCCTGGTCCAGCCAGTACAAGACTCCAGCGTTACACGATCCGTATTTTTCCCTGGGTAAAAAACATACAAAATTGCTCGTATACTTTTTGACACTGCGATCCCCCGGCTGTACAGAAAGAACACAACAACGCCGACGGCCAATAAGTAAAGGCATAGCCACAACATCATTTTATTCCTCCTCAAAAAATGCAGGATGATCCACAAGCCTCTGAAACAACAGCGCGGCTCAGTGAAACAGCTTTCGCCCAGCCCAGATGAATACGCATGCGCCGATAACGGAAACAAACAGGTTCGCAAGCCAGCCGAAGGCGTAAAACCCTATCAGGGTAAACAGCGCTGTGCCTACGGCGGAACCGGCGATGCCAACAACGATGTTCCATAGGAAGCTTCCCTCGGCGCCCATCAGTTTCCCGGCGATCCAGCCGACCAGCGCGCCCATAATGACGGTTCCCAATAAACGAAACATAGAATACGCTCTCTTTCTGGCCCAAGTGGCCTGTTGGTTAATCCTCAATGTATGTCCGCACCCGGTACACTGCGCCGATTTCTTCCTCGCAGATTTTCCGGCACGCCTCGATTTCCTCCGGCGGTATCGTATCCACCACCGTCATCATGACGTTGGGTACATACTGCCGGATTTCTTTTGCAAACGCTTTCATGGCCTCATACGCGTCTGGCTGGGCAGGGTGGCAGAGGGCGTTGTACTTTTCCGCCGTATCGTCGTTGAGGGAGATGGATACCATGTCGAACCGTCCCGCGAAGTCCGGGCAGATATCCCGGCCATGGATGAGATTTCCGGTGCCGTTGGTGTCCATGCGGGTGAAGATTTTTTTCCCGTGGGCCTTGAGCTGGTCGATCACCCATACAATGTCGTCAATGCGGTAGCTGGGCTCCCCAAAGCCGCAGAAGACCAGCTGCCCATATTTTGTCAGGTCACGGCCCTCAATGGAGGCAAGGATTTCCTCTTTTGCAGGTTCCCGCTTCAACCAAAGGTTGTCCGTATAGATACTGCCGTCATGGCCGTTGTGCCGGAGGCAGAAATTGCAGGAAAAATTACAGCGGTTTGTAGTGTTGACATACAGGTTGTCCCCATATTCATAAGTGATCGTAAAACCTTTTTCCATGAGAATTCTCCTTATTGTAGATGGAAGTTTGAGAGTTGGAATACGCCGTCTTTATAATCTATGTCGGCATCATAGTCTGTGACATATTGCAGGCCGCCCCGGCTCTCCCGGTTCAGGCAGACCGAGCTGTGCAGCCGAAAGTAATAATCGCAGGTTCCCTCGCCCAACCGTTCAAATGTCGCGACTTCGCCGGATTCCAGAGGCTGCTCCAAAGCTTCCCGCGGAACATCGTCCTCCAGGTAAACATTTACCAGGTCAACCCCCATGACCACAAAAGTCCAGTCCTCAACGGAGACGATTTCCATCAGCGGCGGAATCTGCTCCCGCCAAAGCGTTTCCGGGAAGGTATAAGCGGTCAGGGAACCGTCGGGGGTTTTCTCTAGGATATGCAGTTCTTCAATCGAGACGCCAGTACCGCTGCCAATGTAACAGTCAATCGCCAGTTCGTCCTGCCCGTCGCCATCCAGGTCTGAACACCAAATCTGCGGCGGGATGGACCGGGGCGTCGCAAACAGCCAATCGAACTCCGCCAGGCTGTCCTCCCAACGGATCAAAACCTTGTCCCAGTCCAGACTATAAAATGCCGCATCCGCTTCAGGAAGCTCCGCCAGAAGGGCAAGGGGATAATCCCCAAAGGCCTCCCACTCATGCAGGCTGATGCAGGTTGTGGGCAAATCGTAGTTTTCACTTGGGATTCTACCTTCCGTAATCAGCGCCGGAGCGGAAACAGGGTCTAACCGCTTCTTTTCAGGAAGCATGGTATGGGAAGCGGTGACGTTTTCCACAGAGGCATCTTCCACCGCATCGCCGTTGCAGGCGGTCAAAACCAGAAAAACCAGCAAGAATGCTAAGAGGTATGGCATCTTTTTCATTCGCCATCCTCCTCGTCACACTCGAACAGACTCTGGTTCACCAAACCACGAATAAAATCCTCAAAATTGTCTGCCAAATGAAGGATGGAATAATCGTCCTCCTGGTCCACGTAGACAACCGCCGGTTCTCCCTGGGGGCCGCACTTCCGATAGTCTAGGAAAACCTCCTGGTGTCCCCCCGTGGGACAGTCGCAGATCGCAACGCCGATGTTTGGATACCCCCATTTATCCACCATCAGCCGTGTCTCGCTGACGATGGAATCCATTGGCCTCGGCCAGACGCCGAAAATACCCTCAATGGCGATATGGTCATCCGCCCAGTTGGTAGGTGTGTTGGCAGGAAAACAGGTGTTAACTGGCACACCGCCGTTATGCTGCTCCATCAGCCAAACATACGCGGCAGGAAGCTTGTACCCCAAAGCAGCCTCCGCACGTTCCCGCTCCTGCTGGTCCAGTTTTCCGCAGCCATAGGTTTCTTTTGCGTATTTGCTTTCTTTCCAAAATCCAGTAAAATCAAACCCTTCAAACAACATCATCATTCCTCCGGATTTTGGATTTTCGGAAACAGCCGCAGGCCGTTTTCCCAGGTGATTTGCGTCAGCGCCTCTATCGAAACATCCTTCCACTCCGCTAATTTTTTCAGCACATAGGGAAGGTTCCGGCTGTCGTTGCGCTTGCCGCGGAACGGTACTGGCGTCAGGTACGGGGAATCCGTCTCCACGACGATCCGGTCCAACGGCGTCACGGCGGCGACCTCTGGGGCCTTTTGCGCGTTCTTGTAGGTAATGGGGCCGTCGAAGCCAAGGTACCAGCCGCGCTTGAGCAGTTCCACAGCCATTTCCGGGCTGCCGGAAAAACAGTGGAACACCCCCCGTAGCTCTGGATATTCCAGCACGATGGCAAGGGAATCGCCGTGGGCCTCCCGGTCGTGGACGATCACCGGCAGTTCCAGTTCCAGCGCCAGCTCGATCTGGCGGCGGAAGACGGACTGCTGGAATTCTTTTGGAGGGTTGTCCTTCCAATAATAGTCCAACCCGATCTCACCGACGGCCACCGCCTTATCGTGCCGGCACAGTTCCCGGATGGCGTCGAATTCGGCGTCTCCGGCCCCGGCACAGTCAGAGGGATGGATGCCCACGGCGGCGTAGACGTGGGGGTACTGCTCCGCCAAGGCCAGAGCGGCGCGGGAGCTTTCCAACTCGCATCCGGGGTCGACCACCAGCCCCACTCCGGCGGCGGGCAGGGCTTCCAGGACGGCTTCCCGGTCTGTTTGGAAGGCGTTGGAATCATAGTGGGCATGGGTATCAAAAATTGGCATGATGGGCCTCCTTATTTTGGAAGAAAGAAGAAAAACAAAAAGGACATCCGGACGGATGCCCTTTTGGCCTGACGGGGAAAATCGTCAAAACGCCCGCAGACGTGGGAACATACAAGCCCCGCTCTGCCGGGCTTAACCGAGCCGGTTGAGCTTCAGGGTCATGGCGCTCTTCTTATGAGCGGCCGCGTTTTTGTGCAGAACGCCCTTCGCCACAGCCTGATCGACCTTCTTCACCGCAACCTTGTAAGCGCCATCGGTCTCGGTGCGATTGCCCTCTGCGGCGGCGGCTTCAAACTTCTTGATAGCGGTCTTGAGGTCAGACTTTGCAGCCTTGTTGCGGGCGTTGCGGGCCTTTCCGATCAAAACGCGCTTCTTGGCAGACTTAATATTCGGCAAACCAAACACCTCCTTTGGC
>JAAWGR010000065.1 GCA_022795445.1 Oscillibacter sp.
GGCTTTCTGCGTAATGTGATAGCTCAAATAATATTTTTTTGTGGGTGTAGGCTCCGAAAAGCCTTGATATTACAGTGTTCCTATTAAAACTCATTCATACCCAAAAGGAGCCTACAGGCCAGCGCTGGGCGCTAGAATCCCGCCTCCTCCGCCAAGTCCATAACGTCAATGCTGTGCCGCATGTGAATGGCCATGGCGTGCTCGGCTCCTTCCGAATCCCGCTTTTGGAAGAACTCCATCAACAGCGCATGGTCCCGCCGGGTGTCCTCCGCCAACTGGGCCCCATGGGCGCCCCGTTCCACCGCCGTGGCCACCGCCTGATTGATCATAGGCAGCAGCCGCATCATAAATTCGTTGTGGGTAGCCCGGACAATGGCAGCGTGGAACATCCGGTCTGCCTCAGTCCGATCCTGGCCCTCTCGAATACACCGGTCCACCGCTCCGCCCCAAGCGAGAATGTCCGCCAGCTCCTCCTCCGTGGCCCGGCGGCAGGCCAGCCCCGCCGCTTTTGGCTCAAAAATGCTCCGAAGCTCAAACAGATCCCGCAGCTGGCCCCGGACCCAATCCAGCCCGGAAAAGCCGAAGTCCTCAATCCGCTCCACCTGATGGGACACAAAGGTGCCCTTGCCCCGCCGGACCTCCAGAACCCCCTGGGTGGACAGGGCCCGCAGAGCCTCCCGCAACGTGGCCCGGCTGACCCCCAGCTGCCGGGACAGCTCCACCTCATTGGGCAGCTTTTCCCCTGGAGACAGCAGCTTTTCTACCACGACCATGTCATAAAGCCGCTGGGCCGCCTGCCGCGACAGGCTTTCCTTCTTCATCGCCCCATCCTCCTTTAAAGCAGATTTTCCTTGACATTGCTGCCTGTATCATATACTATATTGTCATACATTGCAATAGTAATCAGACAACTGTGAGGAAATAAAATCTGAGGAGGCCTTCCACATGCGAAGTGACAACGCTAAAAAAGGGGTACCTACTGCACCCAACCGCTCTCTTTTCTACGCTTTGGGCTATACCAGGGAGGAGTTGGACCGTCCGTTGATCGGCGTGGTCTGCTCCTACAATGAGATCGTCCCCGGCCACATGAACCTGGACAAAATTGCCGAGGCTGTCAAGGCCGGCATCCGTGCCGCCGGCGGCACGCCCATTGAGTTTCCGGCCATCGCGGTCTGCGACGGCATCGCCATGGGCCATACGGGCATGAAATACTCGCTAGTCACCCGGGACCTCATTGCTGATTCTACGGAGGCCATGGCCATGGCCCACCAGTTCGACGGACTGGTCATGATTCCCAACTGTGACAAGAATGTGCCTGGCCTGCTCATGGCCGCGGCGCGGGTCAACATTCCGACGGTTTTTTGCTCTGGTGGGCCCATGCTGGCGGGAAAGCTGAGCGACGGACGCCGTACTTGCCTCAGCCACATGTTCGAGGCGGTAGGATCTTACTACGCAGGCAAGCTGGACGATGCGGGGCTGGAGGAATATGAAAACTGTGCCTGTCCTACCTGCGGGTCTTGCTCAGGCATGTACACTGCCAACTCCATGAACTGCCTTACCGAGGCTATCGGCATGGGCCTGCGGGGCAACGGCACAATTCCAGCCGTCTGGTCCGCCCGGCTTCGGCTGGCCAAGCACGCTGGCATGCAGATTATGGAGCTGGTAAAGCGGGACATCAAGCCCCGCGACATTATGACCCCCGCCGCTTTCCACAACGCAGAAACCGTCGATATGGCCCTGGGCTGCTCCACCAACACCATGCTGCACCTGCCCGCCATTGCCCACGAGTGCGGGATTGCGCTGGATTTGGACCTGTCCAACGAGATTTCCTCTAAGACCCCCAATCTGTGCCACCTGGCCCCGGCAGGCGACACCTACATGGAGGACCTGGAGCAAGCTGGCGGTGTGTACGCGGTCATGAAGGAGTTGACAAAGAAAAATCTGCTGGACACCAGTGTAATGACCTGCACAGGCAAGACCCTGGAGGAGAACCTAGCCGGTGTGGTCAACCGGGACCCGGAGCTCATTCGGCCCATTGAGCAGCCCTATTCCCAGGACGGCGGCATTGCCGTGCTCAAGGGCAACCTGGCTCCGGAAGGGTGTGTGGTCAAGCGGTCTGCGGTGGCTGCGGAGATGATGACACATACTGGTCCCGCCCGTGTGTTCGACAGCGAGGACGAGGCTATCGCGGCCATTTACGATGGGAAAATCAAGTCCGGGGACGTGGTGGTCATCCGGTACGAAGGCCCCAAGGGGGGACCCGGCATGCGGGAGATGCTCAATCCCACTTCGGCCATTGCGGGTATGGGACTGGACAAGGAGGTAGCGCTCATCACGGACGGCCGGTTTTCGGGAGCTACCCGGGGCGCTTCCATTGGTCATGTGTGCCCGGAGGCCGCGCAGGGCGGCGTGATTGCCCTGGTGGAGGAGGGTGATAAAATCGCCATTGATATTCCCCACTGTCAGATTGAACTTCTGGTGGATGAGGACACGCTGGCCCAGCGCCGGGCCAAGTGGATCTGCCCGGAGCCGAAGATCAAAACGGGTTACCTGGCCCGTTACGCCAAAATGGTTACCTCCGCCGCCAAAGGTGCGGTGCTGGAGTAATTGTTGTCCCTTCTTTTTCTTGTAAGAAAAAGAAGCAAAAAGAACTTCAAGCTGGTTCTGCCGAAAACAGTTGGTAGAACCAGCTTGAAGCTTTTGCTCTCTCATAGAAAAGCGAGTGCGCCGCAATGCCTCCCGAGGCCAGGGGGCGGGAGGCAAGGCAGTACGCCAGCTTAACGTTTTTGCCAGGCTTTCTTTCAAGAAAGCGGTCAGCTGCCGGTGGGCATGAAGGGGCCCAAGGCGGAGGCAAAACTGCTGACCGGCATGGTCTGAAGGATCACCTTACCCGGACCTGTCACCACCGTGTTGAACAGACCCTCGCCGCCGAAGAGCACATTCTTTACGCCCTTCACCGACTGGACATCAATGGAGCAGGTGGCGTCAACCATGGCCAAGTTGCCAGTGTCTACAATCAGCTGCTGTCCAGGCTGCAAATCGTACTCCACCGCATAGCCGTCAATTTCCAGGAAGGCCATGCCGTGCCCGGACAGCTTCTGCATGATGAAGCCCTCGCCGCCAAAGAAGCCGGCGGTGGCCTTTTTCTGGAAGAAAATAGACAGCTCTACGCCCTGCTCTGAAGCCAGGAAGCCAGATTTCTGCACTACCACCGGACGATCCGGCGTGATCTCCACAGCCCGAATGGAGCCGGGGAAGCTGGATGCAAACGCAATCATGCCAGGCCCGCCTTGGGGAGTGTAAATGTTCTGGAACATGGACTCACCGGAGAACATCCGGCCAAAAGCTTTGCCGATGCTGCCGCCGCCGGAGGTTTTCATCTCCATATTGGGGCTCATCCAGACCATGGATCCCTTTTCCGTGATCATCGGCTCGCCAGCCTTCAGGTCACAGATGACCACCGGCATGGGTTCGCCTACAATTTTATACTGCATGTACATTCCTCCTTCGCTCTACCCGCCGCGGGCTGTTTTGTTGGATTCTACATCATTCTAGATAAAAGAGCCTGAATCCAACAATATATCAGTTTTTCCTGCGGCGGTTTGTCATCCCTATCGTAGCGCATTTTTTACCTGTTCGCAAGAGACAATGATACAGTTTCTGCACAAAGTACCTCCTTTTAGATTGTCTATAATAACGAAAGAACCGGTGTATATGGCGTTGCAGCCGGTTGTCAAATCCACCAGAGTTCGATTCGGGAGATCAGCTGCTGCGGGGCAGGGGAGGCCCTCTCAGCCTGTATCACAAGTCAAAGGAATCCTGCAAATAGAAACTTGGACATTTTACGCAGCTTGTGTTATAATAGCCGCAAAGCAGTTGATTTGCGGCCCCCGGCCTTTGGAGCGGTCAAAACGAGTCCGTTACTGTCTAATTTTGCTTGATACTGATATTAAGGAGTCTGCCATGTCCCCAAAAGAGCCAAAGCATCGAATATGGCCCATTGTGCTGGCGGTCGTTCTCCTGGCGCTGGCCTGCGTGGTGACGGTGGAGCTGGTGGTCTGCCGGTTTGCTGACCCGGTGCTCTATGACCGGATCACGGCGCCGGTTCGGGCAGGCGTTCAGCGGCTGGTGGAAACCGGTGAGGCAGCCTGGAACGGCGCTGTCCAGCTGGGCCACGACCTCTCTGACCAGCTGACGGAGATGGGGGAACAGATGGGGAAGAAGCTGTCCGAGCTGGCAGAGGAGTTCTCCCGTCCGAAGGAGGAGGAAACGGACCTGGGGCTGACGCAGCTGGCCGATACCGTGGAAATCGCGCCGCCAAGAGAGCAGCTGGACCCCGCTATCAGCAGTTTGGAGGAGCGGGACGGCCTGGAATATCTGACTGGCGGCGGAGTGGAGATTATTTACTACAATCAGACGGATGAGATTTGGGCAGAGCAGCCCTATGGCACCGACCAGCTGGGGGGCTACGGCTGCGGGCCCGCCGTCATGTCCATGGCGGTGTCCTCGCTGCTGAACAGTCCGGTGGACCCGGCAGAAATGGCAGAGCTCTGCGTAGACCGGGGCTACTGGTGCCGTGGGCACGGGTCCTATTACACGATTGTGGGCGGTGTGGCTGAGGCCTACGGCCTGACCTGCACGGCCCTGCCGCCGGAGGACCTGTCGGAGGAGGAGCTGATTACTTATCTGGCCACTGGCGGTTTGGCGGTGGCGTTGATGACCAAGGGCCATTTTACCAACGGCGGGCACTTCATCCTTCTTCGGGGCGTCACCCTGGACGGGTCTATTCTGGTGGCCGACCCGGCCAGCCGGGAGCGGAGTTTGACCTCTTGGGACCTGTCCCTTATTCTGGAGGAGCTGTCCCAGACTCGGGCGAATGGCGCGCCCCTGTGGCTGATTTCCAAGCCTCAAGAGTGAAACAGTAGAAAGGACGTCATCTGAGGAAGATGACGTCCTTCTATATATTCCAGCGGCAAAACGGAGTTTTGTCTTAACGTTCTTTTGCTTCTTTTCTTTCAAAAAAAGAAGTATGCGCTCCTCACGACAGCGGCACGGAGTGGATGTGCCGGGCCATTGTGACCAGGAAATCCCGCAGCCACTGGGGTGCGCCAGAGGCTGCCTGCTCAATGGCCTCCTGAATCACAGCCAGCGAAACCGAGCCGTCCGTCAGCAGCGTCACCGCGCCGTCCACCTGGTCCCCAATGGCGAGAGGTCCGGTGGCAATCTCTCCAATGGCAATCTCCGCAGCAGAGGCAATGTCGCCTACCGCATAAATACCCTCGGCGATACCGCCCAGGGCCAGTGCGCCCCAAGCCAAACCTCCGACAGCGCCCAGGCCACCGGCGGCAGCGCCGATGGCCAGCAGGCCCAGGGCGAGCGCACCCAGGGAAAACGCGCCAATGGCGATGGCTCCCAGGGACACCACGCCGAAGCTGAACGTGCCCAACGACACCACGCCGATGGACACGTTGCCTATAGCCAGGATGCCCTTGGCCCGGCACAGCCCGTTGTCCATCAGATTGATGTGGACCAGCGGCAGGCCGAACAGAGTGCGCTTGCTTCTATATTCATAGTGCCAGCGATGATAGTAGTTGTTGACGATGGTTTGCTGAACAGGCGCTTCTGGATGGGCTGTATCCACGCCGGTGATGAGCCAGTCCAGGGTGACGCCAAAATACTGGGCCAGGGCTACCAGGTTTTCCATGTCGGGCCGGGACGCGCCGGACTCCCATTTCTGGACGGCCTGACGGGTGATGCCCAGTATGTCAGCCAGGTTTTCCTGGGAAAGGCCTTTCTCCTTGCGGAGCTGGTATAGTCTGTCTTGAAACTGCATGGTTTTACCTCCTTTGGATAGGATGAGCATAGCAAATAGAAGGCAAAAATACAACCCACAAGGGCATACAATATGACAACCAACAGTTGCATCCCCCTGTTTTCTTGCAAAAAGGCCCAAAACACTTCTAAAACCTGCGCTATAGGCAGATCAGCACACTGTTGTCCCCATGTTCCACCGATCTCGTGGTGTGCCCCTTCAACTGATCGCCAATCGTCCCCTACCGGGGCAGGTCATCGAAGCGGCTTCCTATGCGGTCATTTCTTCTCCAGCACCCGAACCGCCGCAATGGTGGCCAGGGTATCCCCAAGCTGGGCCAGGGCGGCAGCCGCCAGCGCCAGCTGGTCGTTATCAGGAATTTCCGCAGCAATGGCCTCCGCCAGGGCGCTGATGGCAAAGGGATAGGAAAAGGAGTCCACGTCAATCACCTCACTTCCAATGTATGCGGAAAGGAGCGGTGCGAACCGGGGTACTTCAGTGAGTTTTCCCTATCAGCCAAAGGAAGCTTTATTTTAACCTCTTGCAGTTTTCAGAAAAAGGGACTATAATCGTGGCACTGTATCTGATTCCAAAACAAACGACGGAGTGAAAAAATACATGAAAATTATCATAGCAGGAGACGGAAAGGTGGGCCTCGCTTTGGTCCGGGAGCTTTTGCGGGAAGAGCATGAGGTTGTAGTCATCGACCTGAACCCGGAGGTGCTGCGCTCCAGCCTGGAGCAGTACGACGTGATGACCGTAGAGGGCAATGCGGCCACCATGGAGACCCTGCGCCATGCCAATGTGAATCAGGCCGACCTTCTGATCGCCGCTACCAGCACGGACGAGGTCAATCTGCTCTGCTGCCTGACTGCCCGGAAGATGAACCGCAATATCCACACCATCGCGCGGGTCCGGAATTCGGACTACAGCGAGCAGCTGGTGCTTATGCAGAAGGACCTGGGCCTCTCTCTGGCCATTAACCCGGAGATGAGCGCCGCCTACGAAATGTTCCGTATCCTTCAGCTGCCCGGATTTCTGAGCCGGGATGTCTTCGCCCGGGGCCGGGTGGAGATTGTGGAACTGCGGGTGGACAAGGACAGCCCTCTCAACGGCATTACGCTCATGGATCTGGACAAAACAGTCCGGGTCAAGGTGCTGGTGTGCGCCGTGGTTCGGGGAGGCGAGGTGGCCATTCCCAGCGGCGGCTACACCCTTCAGGATGGCGATCATATCTACGTTACCGCGGAAACCAGCGTGCTGGCCCTGCTGGTGAAGAACCTGGGCATCAGCACTCAGAAGATCCGGCAGGTCATTCTGGTGGGGGGCGGCCACATTGGAGCGGCGCTGGCTTCTCTTCTTTTGCGGGCAGGCATCGGCGTCAAAATCATCGAGCGGGACCCGGAAAAAGCGGTTCTGCTGGCGGAAAAGCTGCCCCGGGCTGTGGTGGTGGCTGACGACGGCTCCTCCAAGGGGGTGCTGGACCGGGAAGGACTGGACCACACGGACGCGCTGGTGACCTTGACCGGAATTGACGAGGAAAACATTGTGGTTTCCATGTACGCTCATGGCTCCGGAGTAAAAAAGGTAATCACCAAGGTGGACCGGCTGGAGTACAGCGGCATGTTTGCCGATTTGGGAGTGGGCAGCGTCATCAACCCAAAGGAGCTGTGCAGCTCCAGCATTGTCCGCTATGTCCGGGCCATGCAGAATCAGAAGGGGAGTGTGCTGACCCTCCACCGCATTGCCGGCGGCGCGGCGGAGGCTCTGGAATTTCAGGTGGACGACTCGGTGCCCTGGCGGGGCACGCCGCTGAAGGATATTCCGCTGAAAAAGGGCGTGCTGATCTCCTGTATTACCCACAGGGGGAAACGGGTCATTCCCAACGGCAACCACTTCTTCGAGAGCGGCGACACGGTGATTGTGGTCACCACAGCGGAGAATCCGTTCTACACCATGAACGACATTTTTGAATAAGAGGCGAGGCATCCATGAATTATCGTTTGATTGGCCGTACCACCGGCCAGATTCTCCTGCTGGAGGCCCTTTTTATGCTGCCCGCCCTGCTGTTCTGCCTGGTTGACCAGGATTGGAAGGTTGCGGTTTGCTTTCTGCTCACCATTGCCATTCAGGCCGGCTTCGCCGCCTTGGTGCTGAAAATCAGCCATGGACGGCAGCGTGTGCTGCGGGCACAGGATGGCTTTGTCACCGTGGCGGTGGTCTGGATGCTCCTGTCCGCCTTCGGGGCCCTGCCCTTTTTTCTGAGTGGTCAAATTCCCAGCTATGTGGACGCGCTGTTTGAAACGGTGTCCGGCTTCACCACCACCGGCGCGTCAATTCTCAGCGATGTGGAGGCGCTGAGCAGGGGACTGCTGTACTGGCGCAGCTTCACTCACTGGCTGGGCGGCATGGGTATTCTGGTGTTTACCCTGGCAGTGGTCCCGGCGGACCGGGGGTCTGGCGGCACCCTGTATCTGCTGCGGGCCGAGTCTCCCGGCCCTGACGTGGGAAAGTTCACGCCCCGCCTGCGGCAGACGGCGCTGATTCTTTACGGCATCTATGTGGCCTTGACCGCGATTTGCTTTCTGTTTCTGCTGGTGGGGGGCATGCCCTTCTTTGACAGCTTGTGCACGGCCTTCGGAACAGCGGGCACCGGCGGCTTTGGAATCAGGAACGACAGCATCGCCGGATATGCCCCCCATCTGCAAACCATCTGTACCGTGTTCATGCTGCTGTTCGGTGTAAACTTCAACCTGTACTACCTGCTGCTCCTCCGGCAGGTGGGCGCGGTCTTCCAGGATGAGGAGCTCCGGTGCTACCTGCTGTACTTTTTCGGGGCCACGGCCCTGATTTCCTGGAACATCCGGCCCATGATGTCCAGCTGGAGGGACAGCATCCATCACGCAGCCTTCCAGGTGAGCAGCATTATGACCACCACTGGCTTTTCCACAGCGGACTTTGACCTCTGGCCGCCCCTGTCCAAGGCAGTGCTGTTGACGCTGATGGTACTGGGGGCCTGCGCGGGCAGCACGGGCGGCGGCATCAAGACTATCCGGCTGGTCCTGCTGTTTAAGGGGCTGCGGAGTAACATCCGGCAGCTTCTGCGGCCCCGGAATGTGGAGCTGATCCATGTCAACGGCCAGGTGGTGGACGAGCGGGTGATGCGGGGCGTAAATTCCTATATGGCGGCTTACTGGCTGCTTCTCTTCTCTAGTATTATTTTAATTTCTGTGGACGAATTTTCGGTTGAAAGCAATATTTCCGCGGTGATGGCCTGCTTCAACAACATCGGGCCAGGCTTTGACGCAGTGGGACCCACGTCCAACTTTAGTGTGTTCAGCAATTTCTCCAAGCTGGTGCTGTCGCTGGATATGTTGCTGGGACGTCTGGAGATTTTCCCCCTGCTGGCCCTCTTCAGCAGCCACAGCTGGAGCCGCAGGCTGTAATTTTCCTTCTTTTTGTGAAAAAACAGGCGGGTGTCAGTTATTACTGACACCCGCCTGTTGACGTTAAAAAGGCCTGCGGTGACAACGGAAACCGGAAAAGGGAATTGACTGCCAGCCTCATTTCCGCATGAACAGCAGTCCGAAGGATCTGGGGCCGCAGTTGCTGGCAATAGCAGAGGATGCCTTTTGCAGGTAAATCCGCTCAAAGGGACAGTACTGCTGCACCAGCTCTTTGATATAGGAAATACTTTGTGCATCCATTCCTGCATATGTGATAAACAGGATGCGCCGGTCGATGCTTCCTGTTTCTCTGAGCGCCTTTCGCACATAGTTTTTGGCGACATGGGTAAAATCGCCGATCTCCATGCCTCCCACCACCATCCGGCTTTTCTTCAGCTTGATGACCGGATGAAGCAGCAGCGTGTCGCAGAGAAGCTGGATCTGTTTGGAAAGATGTCCTGCCTGGCACATTATATGGGTGCTGTCGATGATAAACGAGGAGGAAATGCGGGTTTTGAGCGTCTCCACCAAGTCCACGATCTCACCCTTTCCAACATGATTTTCCGCCATGGAGGCGGCGCACAGCACTGAAAGACCCAGGCCGCTGGAAAGATGCCCGGAATCAAGCACCGTGATATTGTCAAAGGATTTTGCCGCCTCCAGAGCATTGCTGTGCCCCAGACTGGCCTGCTTTGCCATGGTAATATGAATTACATTCTGGGCCACCGTCAATTTTTCCGCAAAGAATCTTTCGTAATCCTCCACGTCAGGGGGCAGAGAAAAGCCATTCATTCCCGCGGCGATGTACGCCAGCAGTTCATCCGCCTTCAGTTCCTCTTCATCCAGAAAACGGCCCTGCTCCGTACAGACATAATAGGGGCATACCGAAATGCCGAACTCATTCTTCAGCGATTCCGGAAGGTCGCACACACTGTCTGTTGTAATCATGAGCGGAAGCCTCTGCGACTGGTCGAAAATCAGAAGGTCTTTTCCAATTTCCGACTGGCTGGTCTCCATGGTGAGCTTTGCCATCTCTTTCGGGAGAATACTCAGCACAGCCGCCTCCAGCAGGGCGCCGTTTACCGGCTTTGCCAGATAGCCGCTGAAGCCTTCCTTCCGGTAGATGAGCTGATGCTCACTTCCCGCGTTGGCTGTCAGCGCGATAACCGGCGTGTCCTGGCACAGGCCCGCCGGCTGTGTACGAAGTGCCCGAAGACACTGAATTCCATCCATCTCCGGCATGAGATGGTCCATCAGTATACAATCGTAGTGCTGTGTCAGGGTCAGCTTCAGGCACTCCGCGCCGCTCAGAGCTGTGTCGATTTGGATCTTTGTGTCTGAGAGCAGTTTACTGACGACCATCAGATTCATCTCATTGTCATCTACCACGAGCAAATGAGCGCCCGGCGCCTCAAAGCTTTGCTGATACTGCTCTCCGCTTTGGACATTCAGACGGGAAGCCAGCGTAAACGCGCCCAATTCCTTGTCGTCTACAATGTCCTGATCCAGCTCGACGATAAAGATAGAGCCCTTTGTATAGACACTGTTTACGCTGATTTTGCCGCCCATCAGCTCTACCAGCTGATGGACAATATTCAGCCCCAGTCCGGTGCCCTCAATATAGCGGTTCTTCCGCTCGTCCACCCGCTTAAAAGCGTTGAAAAGATAGGGGATATCCTCCTTTTTTACGCCTTGCCCCGTATCCTCCACCGTATACCAAACGTGAACTCTGTTCAGGGATGTGCGTTCACACCGGACAGAGAGGGATACAGAGCCCTCGCTGGTGTATTTGACGGCATTGTTCAGCAGATTGATCAGAACCTGCTTGATCCGCACCTCATCGCCGCAGAGCATGCTGGGAATAGAGGAATCCACATGCAGAACGAATTCCAGTCCTTTTTCCCTGGCTTTGATCCATATCATGTTGACGATATCCGAAAAAAACGTTCCTGTCATATAAGAGACATTGACGATTTCCATTTTTCCGGATTTAATCTTGGACACATCCAGAATATCGTTAATCAGCGTCAGAAGCATTTTGCTGGCGCCCTGAATGTTTCTTGCGTTCTCCGCCACATCCTCAGGAATATCGCCCCGAAGGATAATCTCATTCAATCCGATGATTGTATTGATCGGTGTGCGGATCTCGTGGCTCATGCTGGAAAAGAAGTGATTCTCCGCCTGATTTAACTCCTCAATTTCTTTTTTCTGCTGTCTGGTGAGCTGGTTTTCCTTTTCATAAAGCTGATTTAAAAACAGCAGCAGTATGCTGATTAAGGTGCCTACCATGACAACAGAATAGGCGGAATCAAAGAAGGAGCGGGCCGGGGAGTTCTGCGTTATATATTCAGGGAAGTAAAAGGCAGTATAGTAGCAGAGCAGTGTTTCCGCTGTACAAAACAGGAAAAATATGACCTTTCGCCTTCCTGACAGGGTAATGCTGATGTAGATGAAGCAGAGTACGAACCACTCGGGCACCCCGCTGTAAAACCCGCCCGCGGTGAAAAAGCTGACCGGCAAAACCAGAAGCAGCAGCACCGCGATGGACGTGGCCCCTCCGTTGATGCGTTCCTTTTTTATGCTGAGCTCCACAACCACCGCCATAAACACAAGGCTGACTGCCAATATGATCAGATTGATGGCGCTTCTGCCCATGGGCAGGATAAACATCAGCGCGACCATGCAGACGCCCGTGACCAGGCGGAACATACGCTCCCGCAAACTGATTTTATGGTCAAAGTTCTTTTTAAACCATTTTTTTATCACGCAGCGCTTCCTCCATCCTCGTTCAGAAAATATATAGATCTTTTTGCGGAATCAGGCATACACAACCTGCACCGCCAAAGCTGTTTTCCCAAGCGTGGCGCAGAAAAAACAGCCGGATAGCGGCTGAAGGCAGTGAATCCAGGCTTCCTATAATCCAGCGATACTTTTACAAATCTCCTCATACAGCTCCAACAGATGAGGATGATTCTGATGGATGTACGCCGCGTCTCCGCTTTTTCCTGCCCGCTCCAGCAGCTTTGCCTGCTCCGAAAGGTCCTTTGCACCAATGGTCAGAGAGGTGCTTTTTAACGCGTGAACCTTCACTGCGTAATCCGTCCAGTTAGCTGCCTTGTACAGCGCGATGATCTCGTTCCGCTTCTCTTCGCTCTGGCCAAAGAACATCCGCAGCATCTCCAGATAAAACGACTCGTCGCCGCAGCAGTAGTCCAGACCTGCCTGCACATCAAAGCCCGCCTGCACAAGCTGGGTATAGGGAATAGAGACCTCGTCTGCCGGTTTGTCCTCCCGCGCTGGCTCACTGGGAGAAGCGCTGTCCAGAAGGGAAGCCTCGCCCAGCGCTTCTGCGGGAACGCCGTTTGTCTCTTTTACAGGAGCGCCGTTTATCTCTTCAGCGGGAGACGGTTCAAAGGGGCTGACGGCTTCCGGCCAGGCATCTCCATCCGCCGCACAGTATCGGATAGAGTGCGCGGGCAAAACCCGCCGCAGAACCCGCTCCAGAACCGTGCGTTCAATGGGCTTTGGTACGAATTCCGTAAAGCCCTCATGCCGGAACATCTCCCTTGCGCCGCTGATTGTATTCGCGGTCAGTGCGATGACCGGCAGATCTCGATACGCGCCGTTGTTCATCTCGCGGATACGCCGTAGGGTTTCCACACCGTCAAAGCCGGGCATCATGTGATCCAGGAATACCATGTCATAAGAATTGCTGGTGCACCGATCCAGGGCTTCTCTTCCGCTGAGACAGGCGTCCACCTTTATTCCGTAGCTGCCCAGAACGCCCTTGGCCACCACGAGGTTCATTTCCTCATCGTCAACGACCAGAACCCGAACACCCTCACAGGTAAACGGCCTGCGGCCCGCGGCCTGCGTCTCCTCAAAACGGTTTTCTTTCACGTTTCCATTGAGCAAATTTACAACGGCAAGGGCAAAAAACGGCTTCCGGAGTATAAGCAGTTTGCTGTCTTCACGCGGGACAAAGTCTTTCTCCGCAATTACCGCCACCTGAATGGTATTTGCCAGCTCTTCATAGTAAGCGCTGTTTTCTTCGTATTCGGATTGCGCGATAAACACGTGGGTCAGAGCGTGGCTGCTGTGCAGCTTAAGAAGCCCCTCAAAATTGTGAGCCTGATACCCTTCTATGCCGAGGCCGTTCACCAAATGCAGAATCAGCTTGTCATAATACTTCCTGACCGCGTCGCAACTGTATCGATCCGGCCGGAAATAGCACGCGATACACAGCCGGTCCACATCGGCAACCTCCATGCTGGGCGTTTCGTCCGCGATGCCCTGAGGGATGGTGACATGGATTTGTATTCCCTGCTGGTCTGTACTGTCACAGTGCATAAATCCGCCCATTGCATGGAGAAGGCCTCGGGCGATGGGGATTCCCAGCCCTAGGCCGCCTGCAAAACGGTCGCTTCCGGAGTCAGCCTGATAAAAATCGTCATACATCTTGGCAAGCTGGGAATCTGTCATACCGATCCCGGTGTCATATACGTCGATGAGCAGATTGAGCCCGTAGCTCTCACGCCGGAACTCAATGCAGACGTCGATACCGCCCTCTTCGGTAAACTTGATGGAGTTTTCCAGGAGGATTTTAAGTACGTGGGAAAGCTTCTCCGCGTCTCCAATCAAAACTGACGGTATCTGAGGATCAATGTCAAACACCATTTCCAGCTGGCGCTTGCTGCTTTGCAGGGCGGTGGTGGTCATCACATCGTTGAGAACAGAGGTAATCATGTACTCTTCATTGGACGAGGTCAGTGTGCCCTCTACGATCTCCGTATAGTCAAGAATTTTGCTGATCTGGTTGGACAGCCGCTTGCCTGCCATTTGAATCGAATGGATATCCTCACGAACGTCAGAGGAAATGTTTTTTTCCAGCGCCACCTCGCTCAAGCCCAGAACCATATTGACAGGTGTGCGGAACTCGTGAGATACATTTGACAGGAACTCGGCGTTCTGCCGTTTTGCTGCCTCCAGCTGGGCAACAATGCTGCGCTGCCGTTTCCGGTCCTCGATTCTTCGGTTGATCCGATACCGTGCGATGGCCACCGCGCCCGCCACTACAGTAGCGCCAAGGCCCAGGCGTATCACATTTTGTATGCTTATGCCAAGGGTGATGGTGTGCAGGATCAGACAATGATACAACAGCTGAAACAGGTATAGGACGGCGACCGTGTATAACGGCAGCCGCTTATCCAGCATAGAAAAAATCAGGAGCACCATACAGGCTACAGCCGGTATGTCAAATAAGCTGACACTGTGGACCCCAAAGAAAAAGAATCCAATCAGCAGCAGCCCGGTGCACAAGTTTTCATAAAGCTCGTCGGAACCGTACTTTCCAATGTGGAGGAACCACACCAGAGAGTTGCCGATCAAAAAGATAGGCACCATCCACAGCTCCCACGAAAACGCGATTGTAATCACCATCAGCATGATGCCGACCATGGTGACAACACTGGCCAAAAGCAGATGTTTGCTGGTCTGCCTTTCCGATTTCATTCCGTCTCAAACTCCTTCGCAACCCGCTTCATCAGCTCCGGGGGAAGGAATGGCTTTTTCAGGTAATTGACCGCGCCCAGACGAATTGCGCTGAGCACGTCGTCTTCGTCGCCTGATGCTGTCAGGAAAATCACAGGAACATTGATAGAACGCTTCTTCATGCGCTCAAAGGTCTCCATGCCATCCATATCGGGCATGGCAATATCCAGCAGGACCAGATCAATCTTCGCGCATCCAAGCATGGTAAGCGCTTCTTTGCCGGACTCTGCCAGGAGCACGTCATACTGCTTCTCCAGAATCATTTTTGTCCGTTTCAAATTCATGGCGTCGTCATCAACAACTAAAATACATTTCCGCATATAACTGCCCTCCAATTTTCTCTTGAGGATCTCCAGGGAAGCACCGGTGAATCAACGGGCACAGATTGCATGCGCGAAGATGAGTATGGATCATTTATTCAGTAATTCCCTACAAATCCTCTTAATCCATATTATACAGGTCGTGACCGTAAAATCAAGCCCTAATATGTACACGGGCAGCAGGTTTTACACAAAACTGTATCAATGCGGGCGGCTTGCCTGGCCGGGACGCAGGCATCTGCCGGGGAAGGGCGGGAGAACTTCCATTTATTCCTGCCGGCAAGGCAGACTTCATGTGCTATGATAAGTCTACAATGTAGATAAGGAGGGGGGAACATGGACTGCATCAAATCGGCTTCCAGTGAATGGAATATCTTGAACTGCTTATGGGATCAGAGTCCCCGCCACGGTCATGCAGATTGTATCCGACACCCTCGCGCCTCCCGCGCCCGTCAGAAGGACGCTGGACATTTGGTAGTACTGGGCGGGATATGGCTGGCCGGACTGGCGGCTATGACGGCAGCGCTGGCTAGTTCCAACTTCAGTTTTGCCCGCTGCCTGCGCCGGGTTCGGGTTTTGGTGCGTGCCCTGCTCTAAGAGCCTGTTCAAAATCTCCTGGCACACCGTCTGAACCGGCCTTTTTCCGTCCAGCTGCGTCAAACATGCTCGGAATACATCCAGTATTCCTGCGC
>JAAWGR010000066.1 GCA_022795445.1 Oscillibacter sp.
GTCAGCGATCCAGGCAGCAGCCTCGCAGAGCGCACGGATACATTGCCGCAGGCCATGTATAGAAGTGCGCCGTTCCTCGCAGGTGCTCGGAACGGGGACAGCTTAATCACTTGCACGAGGCGCATGAACTAACCCGCGCTGGTCCGCCTGAGCAGTCCCTGGCACAAGACCCGCCGCAAGGCTCACCGTCCTGTCTCCTGCTGGTAAAAAGCATCCAGCCGGGCCGCATGGAAAAGCTGATTCAGGGCTTTGCCTCCGGTCAAGCGGGTTCCGGTTTAGCTGTTTCCAACGCCTAAACCCAATAAGGGAAAAAATAAGGGAAACCGCCTCCAATCAGATATAAAAAACCTTAGAGCTGTTGAGGCTCTAAGGTTAGTAATTGGTGGACGATACAGGACTCGAACCTGTGACCCCCTGCACGTCAAGCAGGTGCTCTAGCCAGCTGAGCTAATCGTCCGGAACAGAACACGTATAGGATACACGATACACTCCCATTTGTCAAGCCTTTTCTTTGCAATTTTCTCTTTTTCTTTTTGTAAAACCAGACAGCCTACCCGTCCAAAGTCAGCCAGCAAACAGGGAACTCTCCATTCCAAACGATGCTGTGTAGTAACGCTCCGGGGCGGTATCCCTCTCCACGTCTGCCCGGGGTGTCCTGAAAGTTAATATGTAAAGGGTGGTTTCTTTGTGATGAATGGCACAGGTTGAAAGGGCGTTGATAGACCAGCAGGGGGGGGGACGTCGAAAGCGAGAGCATCTGGGATTGAACGCTAGTTGGTTCTGTGCTATACTTGAAGTGAGTTTATTCGGAAAAGCAAAATTTCAAGATACTATGAGGTTTGAATTTATGGAACTTAGGGATGTGGAAATAAGCTTAGGGGTGCAATTTCCGGAATTATTTCATACAATTAACAGCAGTGGGATGATGGATTACTTGAGTCACTCCCGGGAATGGGTTAAAGATAAAATTGAGAACGATATGAATTATGCATGGCGGGAAGATTTTTTTGGAGAATGGATGGGCGATTGCTGGCTGTTTGCTTTTGAAGACCTTCCAAGCGCCTATGATGAGCTGTATGAGTGTCTGAACTTTGACTTGAAAATTTATCCAGAACGTCAATCCATCAGCCCCCTATACAGGCTTGTTCCGTTTGCGCATAGAATATCTGGCGATAAGTATTGTTTTTTGTATGAAGATGGGAAAGGGGAAAAAGAGCCTAAAATAGTGGTATATGGACATGATACAGGGGATGTCGGTTTGTGGGCAACCAATTTCGAGGAATTTGTGTATTTCCAGATTGTTGAAGAAGCAGCGGATAAAGGCAGGAAAATTCATTCGGATTATATAAAGGCGCACATTCAATGGTTAAATGATGCGCATAAACGTCTATTGGCGGAAACACCGATAAAAGATATTTGGGAACAATTACCGGAACCGCAGGAATTATATATTTGGACATGTTGCGAAAATTCCGGTTTAACGGGGGATTTCACCAAAAGGTGAAATCCCCCTTAACAAGTGCTCTTTTGCATTTATGACTTTGAAAAGATGAGCAAGTTTCCCCAACAGGGGGCTTCCCGGTCCTCCCGGGAGATGTAAAAGGTCTGGGTATCCGCGTCCCAGCCGCAGGCGCAATAGGCGTCGCTGCCATAGTCCGAATGGCAGTAAACCGCTTGGGAGAGGTCCACGCCCCGCTCCTTTAGAAGAGCCTGCCCTTCCGCCAGCGTTCCGGCGGCCGGTTTCCGCTGCCGCTGGTTCGCGGGTTTATACTCCTGGAACCTCCAACCCGCTTTTTCCAGTACATGCTGGGCGGTGCTGTATTCACAGCAGGAGAGTACATCACACAGTACCTGCATGATATAATCCGATACTGTTTTGTTGTGCAGGCTCCAGACCGTAATTGGGTCGCACTCGTGCTGCATGTAAACCGGCGGGTCGTCCTGGTCCAGATCCTCTGTGCGGATGCCGAATTCCACCACGCCCGCCCCGTAGTCGCTGCCAATCAGCAGGTAGTTGGAGACTTTTTGCCCCCAATCCTCTCGAGGGATTTGAGATATCTGATAATAATCGTTGTCCACGTAATCCGCTGGATTTTTTTCCCAATATTCGTGGTCGGATTCGATCATCTCGTCGATTTCTTCGTAGAGGAAGCACAGGGCTGGACTTTTCCCCGTCCATATATCCGCTGTGGAAAACAGCGGGCTGTTGTATGCTGCACACAGAAATTCATACAATTTTTTCGGAAGCTTGACGCCGTTTTCCTTCTCGAACGAATCCAATACCTTCCTGCCGCCCGTGCCGGTACAACCCAGTGTTTCCAGAATTTCCACCGCCTGCAAATTCCAATTGACCGCCAAAGTAATTCGCTCCTTTTCCGCCCAAGGGGGCTTTCTCAAGGACGATTATACCTGTAATCCCTGGTTTTTGCAAGAAAGGCGAACATTTGTTTACAGTTTATTTATATTGAATCGTAATCGTTCCCTCGACCGCTTCCAGGGCCTGGCTGCTGGAACCGACATAAAGATAAAACGTATCGCCGGAGGTGGTATTGGAACCGAATTGCGTTCCGCGGGAATAGAGCCGCTTGGACTCAAAGGGATTCCATGTTTCGGTGTCGCTGCTGCTGTAGTTGTACCAGGTGTCGGCCTTGTCAGTGCGCCCGCTGTCGTAGGCCATGCCGACAAACAGGCCGCGGCCGTTTTTGACCGTAAAATCATAGAGCCAGCTCTTGCCGGTTTCATTGCTCACGTTTGGGATCGCCCCTACGCAGACGCATTTGCCCGCGCCAATCGCTGGGATCGAAACCGGAATGGTGATGGTTTTATCTGCGTCCGGCGCGTAGGTTGGAATGACGCTGCCGTCATAGCTGTTCAAGTTAAGCACATCTGCAAAAGAAACCGCTTTGCCGTTATAAGAAACGCGCAGGCTGAAGGTACTGGGGATGGAAAGGAGGACATAACGGTCCGCAGCCTGGGCTGTCCCCATATCCCGGATATTGATTTGGAGCTGATAATCATTTTCTATAGGCTCCCAATTGTAATTGCCCGGCAGTCCATTGTAATACACATATTGCCGGCCTGCATATTGGATGCGGTACCACTTATTTGCCCCGCAAGTGTTCAGCGCCGTCCGGACCGGTTCCGGCGCTTCTGCGCGGGTCAGGCGGGAAGGGGAAAGCGCTTTGTCATCCGGGTCGGATTCAGCATCCCAACCGTCCGGCTCCATGATGTCCACTTCCCAGGAATCCCCAAAAACCGCCTTGACTTCGTCCGCCGTCATATAGGTAACGGATTGGATGTTGTCTGATGCGTCCCGCAGGATTTGGATATCCGCCGTTCCCTCCGGATCGGTTTGCAGGGTGACGAAGGATTGATTGTTCTTCCGCATATCCAGCAGAATCCTGACACGCTGGCCCTTATAATAGAAAGCGCCATTGCTTTGGGTAATGCCTTGGGCGCGGTACTCCGCCAGCCGCTGTTGGTCAAGCTCTTCTTTCCAGGCTTCGTATTCGTCATCTTTACCCAGTTTCTGGAGCAGCATCGCACGGAGGCTGGTATTTTGATCACGGACCGCCCTGGTTAAAAAATCTTCCAATTCCTCCTGGCTCATATACTGAGTGGTGACCGAGAAAAAGGCGATGTTTTCCGCATAAGCCCGCTCCGCTATGGTGGAAATCAGAGGACTGTTTACCGGCAGGTTTTGCAGGGCCAAGGAGAAAAACGCAATCTTGCCGTCATCCATAAGCGTATTCAGCCAGGACTTCTGCTCGTTCTGGTCGAGAAGGGCAAAGATCCCGCCGAACTTTGAAAGCTCCCCATCGTCGTAATAGCGTTTCACCAGAACCGACGGGGTGGTGTTTCCTATGTTCTCCACGCTGTAAACCACCGGACAGACGACGGCGAATTCGGTTCCGGCCTTTTCGTCCCGAAGACGCGTCAGCAACGTGGACAGCGCCTGGACGGTTTTTGCCGTCTGCATAGCGGCCTTGCAGGAGTCCCCGTAGTAAACCGTCATGGAACTGCCGGACAGGGACAACGTTTTGCTGGAATAGTCTTTCTTCCAATTTTCCGGCAGATTGTAGCCGATGTCAAAGACGTAGGGCAGCTGATAGTAACTGTTCCGGGTAAAATTAGAACCGGCAAGCGTTACCATACCGCTGACGTCGCCTTCTTTTAACAGGATGCTGGGAAGATCCGTGTTGATTTCCTCACCGACAATCCACCGATCTTTTGCGTCAAAGCTGAGAAGATACGGCTGGGATTCCGACTTGATAACCCCCCGCGGTTCCGATGCTTCCGATGCGGTTTGCGGATTGTATGCGCCGGCGGCCACGCCGCCTGTAATGGTCAGCGCCGCCAGCAGGAAGCTGACGCCTGCGACCCATTTTGATTTTTTCTGGTAGGACATAATTGCAGACAACCTTTCTTTCAATTGTTCCGCACTCTCGTGCAGGGTGACGGAGGCCAGGGTGTTCCGGTAGCTGCCCCCGGCTCCGGCGGCATTCAGGAGCGTTTCGCCGTAAGCCCGGCGTTCCTGGGGGGTCAGGGTACGGATGACCGCCTCGTCACAGGACAGCTCACACATCCGGGCAATCTCCCGTGCCATCCAGTAAACCAGAGGGTTGAACCAGTGGACGCATACCGCCAGCTGTACAAGCCATTTGTAGCACAAATCCCGGCGCTTACAGTGCGTCAGCTCATGGAGGAGGGTGCAGCGGAAATCCGCCTCCGGCAGTTCAGCGGAGGGGAGGACGATGCAGGGACGGAAGAAGCCGACCAGCAGCGGGGAGGAAACCAGCGGGTTTACATACAGCTCCACCGGTCGCTTCACGCCGACGGATTCCCCCAGCTGGGCCAGGCGGTCTAACAGGAGGGGATCGGAAACCTCCGTGCGTCCGGCTTTTACATAGCGCACAAAGCTTTGATAAACGGTGATTTTCCGCACCAGCAATACAAGGGCAGCGCACAGCCAGACCAGCCAGAGGTTTGCAAGCGCCTGGCTGAGGGAGAATGTGAAAGACGGCGGGGACCCGCCAGGCGCAGGTTCCAGCAAATCCGCCCCGTACTCCGGCGGCAGGATCGTAAAATCCTCCGGTTCACTTGGCAGAAACGTCCCGTCCGTGGGCGTGTCCGCCTGCGCGGCGGCAGGTTCCTCCTGGAACAGCGCGCCTATAAGGCTTACCTCCGGTGTGAAGGGCAGCAGCAGCCGCGCAAGCACCACCAGCCAGATGTAATACTGCCAGCGTTTGCTGATGCGGTTTCGGTAAAGGGGCTTGCAGAAGAGCAGCGCTGAAATCAGCAAAGAGCCGGAGACGCTCAGGGACAAAACCACCTTTAAGACCGCGTTCATGGCGTTTCCTCCGACCAGAAGCGGCGCAGTTTCTCGTAATCCTCGGCGGAGAGGAGGCTGCTTTGGATAAGGGTGGCGACGAGTCCCTTAGCGCTGCCCTCATAAAGCTTATCCAAAAACGTATGCGTCTGGGCAGCTTGATACTCTGCTTCAGAAACAATGGCGGCGTACTCGTTGCGGCGGCCGATTTTGCTGGTTTTCAGCATCCCCTTTTCCACCAGCCGGGAGAGCAGGGTAATCACCGTGTTCTTCTGCCAGGTACAGCCGGAGGCGGCCAGGCAGTCCATAATGCGGGCGTAGAGGGCGGCGCCGCCCTCAGCCCATATGACTTTCATCAATTCCAGCTCAGAGTCCGAAATTTGAGGAACCATCGGGAAAACCTCCTTATCCTAACAAGTTGTAGTCCATGGATTGAAGCTATCATAACACTCTGTAGTTCAAATGTCAAGGGGCGGATTTTCCAGCCCGGAAAGAGCCGCTGCCGGCAGGGCCTGGGCCTTGTAATTTTAGACGCGCCATGTTATAATAATTTTACTTTTATCAGACACACCGTCGGCAAGGCAGGTGCATTTTAATGTCCCAAAACATGAATTTATCGCCCTTTTCTGGAACCGCTTCCCATTTTTCCAACAATACAGAGCGCTTTGGGTTTGACGCGGAACTGCACCAGAGCGGGAAAAACAAAGCCCCTATGTTCCATTTCCATGACTTTTATGAATATGTCATTTACTTGGGGAAGGAGCCGGCCCGCTACCGGCTCCTGGACCGGGAGTATGAAATTAACTTTGGCGACATTGTGCGCAGCGACCTGATGGATGAACACGTTTGGCTGATCAACGACAATGAGGAACATATGCGCTTCAGCGTGGGGCTGACCTTCCACTTTGTCATGTCCTGTTCCACTAAGGAAGACAACCTCATCCAGATCTTCAGCCGCAACGGCAACAGCTACCCTGTGCTGCACTTGGGGTCCCTGGATATCCATAAATACATCGACCTCATCACCACCTTCCAGGATTGTACCCTAGAGCATGGGAAGACCGTTTTCCATCTGGGCATCCTGCACCAGATGCTGGCCTATTTGCAGGATGATTTCCTGCGCCTCAACAGCGGCGGGGCCATCCTGACCCGCCAGGATAACCTGGTGTGTGAACTGATCAACTATATCAACCTCCATCTCGGTGAGGACCTGAGCCTCAAAACCCTCGGTAAAGTCACCAACTATAACCCCACCTACCTCTCCCGGACCTTTAAGAATATGACCCGCAGCACATTAAAGCTCTATATTGATCAAAAACGCATCCAGACCGCCACCCTCCTCATGGGCAAGGGAACGCCTTTGACGGAAATTGCGATGGAAGTCGGATTCCAGAACTACTGCACCTTCTACAATACCTTCCGGAGGATCATGGGCGTCAGCCCTGAGAGCTATGCGAAAACCCAGGAACACCAGGCCCAGGGGGGAGAACTCAAAACCCTGACGCCAGAAACCTTGGAACGAAAGCAGGCGCGGCTATGAGGGACACATTCCTGTACACGGTCCGGGCGATCCTGCCCATTCTAATGCTGATTCTTCTAGGCAGCGTCCTGCGGCGCGTGGGCCCCTGGTCCCAGGATTTCTATAAGCAGCTGAACCAGCTCTGTTTCCGGGTTTTCCTGCCCGTCCAGCTCTTTTGCAATGTCTACGCCATCGCCGACCTTGCCGCCATGAATTGGTACATGATCGGGTACCTGTTTTGCGGCATCCTGGCAACGATGATGTTGGGTGTCCTGATGGCGCGGTTGCTTGTGCGGGACCGGCGGCAAAAAGGAGTCGTCGTCCAGGCGTCCTTCCGCTCCAACCAAGCCATCTTGGGTCTGCCGCTGGCCAACTCCCTCGGCGGAGAGGCTGCGATGGGGTTCGCTTCGCTGACGACCTCGGTTACAGTGCCGCTGTTCAACTTCCTTGCGGTGGTCGTGCTGGCCCTCTACAGCAGCGATCAGGACCGCCGTCCGACCGCCCGGGACGTTCTGCGGAAAGTGCTGCACAATCCCTTGTTTATGAGCACCATGCTGGGACTGGCAGTCGTCATCGTCCGGCAGTTCCTGCCGGTGGTGGACGGACAGCCGATCTTTACCATCCGTAACCAGCTGCCCAGCGTTTACGACACCCTGACCCGGATGTCCGGCGTAGCTTCGCCGGTGATGCTGGTGGTGCTGGGGACGCGGCTGGACCTGAACGCGGCAGGCGCGCTCCTTCCGCAGCTGAGCCTGGGCGTTGTGCTGCGGCTGATTGTGGCACCGGTACTGCTGATTGGCGTGGCTTTGCTGTTCCGGGGGCCGCTGGGGATCACTACGGTGGAAGTTCCCTCGCTGGTGACGATTTCCTCGACGCCGGTAGCGGTATCCAGCGTGGTGATGGTACAGGAGCTTGGCGGCGACGACCAGCTCGCCGGGCAAATCGTCGTCTGGACGACGATCCTCTCGGTTGCAACGATCTTTTGCATCGTTTACCTGCTCCGCTTCTTTGGCTTCCTGTAAGTGCGTTGAAGATTCATCAAAAAACCCTCCAGCCATGTGGCTGGAGGGTTTGCTTTTGTGCAGGGGAAGAAATTACTCTTGTGCGTTTTCCGCTGCCTTGGCAGCGGCCTGCCGTTTGTTAATTTTGTTCTGGTTGTAGATGGAGAACAGAATCACGGCGACTGCAACCAGCAGGAAGCCCATAGCGATGGGGGAGGTGGTGATGGCAAAGAAGTTGCCCTTCTGGATGTTCATGAAGCGTACAAAATTCTTCTCGCACATCGGCCCCAGGATCAGGGTCAGCAGGATGGGAGAGAGGGGGAACTCATACTTGTTCATCAGCCATCCAATGACGCCGAAGGCCACGCAGACACCCACGTCAAATACATTCTTGTTGATGGAGTACGCGCCCAGCAGAGAGACGACTAGGATGATGGGATACAACATTTTCTTCTCTACGGAGACGATCTTGGCGAAGAAGCGGACGCCGCCGCAGCCCACGATCAGCATACACAGGTTCGCCAGCATCAGGGCGGCGAAAACGCTGTAGACAGTAGGCAGCTCTGAGATATACATCATCGGGCCGGGCTGGATGCCCTTCATGATAAACGCGCCCAGCAGGATAGCCGTTACGGCGTCGCCGGGGACGCCCAGAGACAGCAGGGGGATCATAGCGCCGCCGGAGCAGCCGTTGTTGGCGGATTCCGTAGCCGCGACGCCCTGAGGAATGCCGGTGCCGTACAGTTCCGGATGCTTGCTGGCGCTCTTGCTGGCGCCGTAGGAGACGAATACGGCAATATCGCCGCCCGCGCCGGGGATAGCGCCGATGAAGGTGCCGATCAGGCCGCCGGAGAGGATGTTGGGCCAGATTTTCTTGATGGTTGCCAGATCCGGCAGAACGTTGGTGATTTTTTCATGGGAGGTTTCCTGCTTTTCGCTGCCCTTGATGATGCGCTCAACGCCGGCAATCACTTCCGCGATGGCAAAGAGGCCGATCAGGGTGGGGATGAACTGGAAGCCTTCCAGCAGGGAGGTTTGGGAGTAGGTGATGAAGCGGGGGATGCCGTTGGTGGGGTCCAGGCCTACGGTGCAGAGCAGCATCCCGAAGAAGGCGCTCATCATGCCTTTGATAATGGACTTGCCGGAGATGGCGATGATAACGGAGAGTCCAAACACGGCCAGCATGAACATCTCGCCGGGGCCGAAGTTCATGGCCATATCGGCGATCAGGGGGGAGAGGAAGGTCATGACCAGCGCGCCGATCACGCCGCCGCAGAAGGAGGAGAACATAGCGATGGACAGCGCCCGTCCGGCCTCGCCTTTCTGGGTCATGGGGAAGCCGTCCAGAAGCGTTGCCGCGGCGGAGGGCGTGCCGGGGGCATGGATCAGGATGGCGGAGATGGACCCGCCGTACATGCCGCCGCAGTAAATGCCCAACAGCAGGCCGATGGAGGGGATCAAGTCCATGCCGAAGGAGAAGGGGATCAGCAGGGCCACGCCCATGGTGGCGGTCATGCCGGGGATGGCTCCCAGCAGGACGCCGCCGAAAGCGCCCAGCAGCGTCATGAGCAGCACCTGAACATTGGTAAAAACAGCGGAATAGCTGCTTATTAACAGGTTAAAATCCATACAGCAGATCCCTCCTTAAATTTTGTCCGCCAGGGTCCGCAGGAAGGTGAGGGGGCCCATAGGGATGTTGACGGCCAGCAGCTTATAAAAGATTGCCCACATCACCAGCGGCACCAGGATGGATACCAGGATCATCTGCACCCAATTGCGCTTGCCGATCAGGTACATGATAACCATGGAGAGCAGGAAGGAGCTGAGGACATACCCCAGGGGCTGGAACAAAGCCACAAAGGCGATGCATAGCACGATCACCAGCACGCCGGCAGCGATGCTCTTATCTTTGATAAAGTTGATACTCTGTGCAGGTACGGCCAGGGGATCGGTTTCTTTCATGCTGTTCAGCTTCCAGAGCGACTGGATCAGCAGAAGCACAGAGAAGATCAGAAGACCGATGATCATAATCTTAGGGAACGTGGCGGGCTGGACGTAGGAGCCTTTGACCTCCTGGAAGCCCTCCGCCTGGAACCAGGCCCAGATAGCGATTACAATGAAGAGGACCGCTCCGACCAGATTCGCGAACGCCAGGGTTTTTGTTTTGTTTTTCACGCAAGTACCTCCCGTTACACACCGTTTATCGCACGTAAAAAAGGATGGACAGGCATGGAGCCTGCCCATCCGGAATGCCCATCAGATTTTACAGAATCTCTAAGGAATCCCCGCGCTTAGGTCAAGCCCAGAACCTCCATGGAAGCGGCCACATCTTCGGCGTTTTGCTGGAGGAAGTCACCGAACTCGTTGGCGTCCAGGTAGGCAATGCCCAGGCCGGCGTTCTGCATATACTCGATGAACTCATCGGTCTCGATTGCAGCCGCGCAGGCATTCCGCAGGGCGGTCAGCTCAGCGTCGCCCAAGCCCTTGGGCACGCCCATGCCGCGCCACACATAGTAGGTCACGTCAAAGCCCTGCTCCTGGCAGGTGGGGACGTCGGGGAACAGCTCCTGGCGCTCGGTGTCCATGACAGCCAGGCAGATCAGGTGGCCGGACTCGATGAAGTTGCGGGCCTCCGCGAGGGAGACGGTCACGCCCTGGATGAAGCCGGAGGCAGCGTTCTGCACGGCGGTAGCGGCGCCTTCCTCATAAGTGATCATCTGGATGTCGATACCGGTTTCCTGCATCAGGTAGCCGCCGGCGATATGCCAGACGGAAGCATTGGAGGAACCGCCCATCTGCACATCGCCGGGGTGGGCGAGGCAGTAATCGACGTAAGATTGCAGGTCGGTGATGTTGTTGGCGGCCGCCCACTCCGCGTTAACGGTAACGGTGGCGGGGTCGCGGTTCACGCGGCAGAGGAGGTCATAATCCTCCCAGGTCAGCTCGCTGCTGCCCAGGGGCTTATAGGTGGACAGCTCGAAAGTGATCATTCCGATGGTGTAACCGTCGGGATCGGCGTCAGAGATAGCCTGGTGGCCGATGATGCCGCCGCCGCCGGTACGGTTGTCAACGGTAAGGGTCTGGCCCAGCTGCTTGCCCACGGCGTCGCTGAACGCACGGAGGCAACTGTCGGTGCCGCCGCCGGCGGCCCAGGGGCAGATGACCGTGATGCCCTTGGTGGGATAATCGCTGGCGGTGGAGCCACCGGCGTCCTGACCGACGTCGGCGGCAGAACCGGTGTCGCCGGTGTCGCCGGAACCGGAGTCACCGCCGCAGGCGGCCAGAGACAGGACCATAACGGCAGCCAGCAAGAGGGCAAGGAACTTCTTCTTCATGTTTCTTCTCCTAACTTAACTATGTGATTTTGAATTTTGCGGAAAGGATTTCGTTAAAAGAGTTCCGCAAATCACATTTTCACGGTCATATTATAAACAAATACCCAAACGGTGGCAAGGTTCAAAGCTAACAGATCTTACTGTTCAAATTTGGATATTTTAACAGGGATTCCGGACTACGGAAATTCCCAGCGGAGGCTGTTTTGGCAGCTTCTGCTGGGAATTTGATCGAATGTTGACGGAAAGGGAGTTCTGGCCGCCGCGGATGGTTTTTCTTATCCTGCCAAATATTTCTGCAAAGTCCGCCGGACTGCGCCGGGACCTTCCAGTTCTTCCTTAAACATGGTTTCGATCTTATCGGCCAGTGGTGTAGCCGTGAGGTCCACGCCGAAGATGTTGGCATTGGCCAGAATCGGACGGAGCTGGCCCGTGCAGCTGGCAGGGTTGTTCCAGACGATGCCCTTCAGCTGTTCTTGGAGATGGCCCTTCAAAGGATCGTCGCTGACTTCCATAAGCTGGCCCGCGTCGTCCACGCCAAGGAGGTAACGCAGCCACCCGGCGATGGCCAGGGGGATACTCACCAGCCCGGACATATCCCGGTTTTCCGCAAGATAGCTCTTGACCGTCTCGCCGAACCGGACGGCAACCTTTTGGGAGGTGTCCGTGGCGATGCGCTGGGGGGCGTCGGGCATGAAGGGGTTCGGCAGGCGTTCCTGAACCACTTCATCAATAAAATCCTTCGGCTCCAAGATACCGGGATGGGTCACCACAGGGAGGCCCTCGCCGTAGCCCAGGCGGGTGATCAGGGCCACGATGTCGGGGTCCTTCATCTCGTCGGCAATTTTCGTGTAGCCCAGCAGGCAGCCGTTGACGCTCATGGCTGTATGCAGGGGATTCAGGCAGGTGGTCACTTTCATGCGCTCCGTCTTGTTGACGGTTTCCCGGTCGCAGAAGTACACGCCTGCTTTTTCCAGCGGCGGACGGCCATTGGGAAATTTGTCCTCAATCACCAGGTACTGGGGCCGCTCGGCGTTGACGAACGCGGCAGTGTATCCGCCCTTGCCGGTCACAATGGTTTCCATGCCCTCGATGCCGTCGGCTTCCAAGCTCTCCTGGACCTCCTTTGAGGGCCGGGGGGTGATCTTGTCGATCATGCTCCAGGGGAAACTGACCTTCGTTTCATCATCTAACCATTCCACGAAACCGGGTTCAACGAAGCCGTTATCCGCCCAGGCTTTTGCAATGGTGGAGACGCTGTTGTGGAACACTTCGCCGTTATGGCTGCAATTGTCCATACTGCAAACGGCCAGCGGCGCGCCGCCCGCCTGCCAGCGCCAGTAGAGGAATTTCGTAAGGGTCGCCATGGCATTTTTCGTGTTGCGGGGCCCCTCCTTCAGGTCGGCTGCCACGGCGGGGATGAATTCCCCGTCCGGCTGGCGCAGGGCGTAGCCCTTTTCCGTGATGGTGAAGGAGAGCATCTGCAAACCGGGATTGGTGAAAATTTCCTTGAAGCGGGCCATGGCCTCTGCATTGGAGCTGTCCGCCTTGAGTCCCTCGGCAATACTGCCGACGATCTCGCGGGTAGTGGTGGCGTCCGGGTTCAGGACGACCGAGATGCACAGGTTGTCATAGGGGGTAAACACGGTATCGATAATTGCGGGATCGTGGGTATTGGCCATGATGATGCCCTTATCCGTATGCCCCTCGTTCAAAAGCCGCTGGGCCAATACCGCAATGAAGGCCCGGAAAATATTGCCGGTGCCGAAGTGTACCCAAACGGGTGCGGCCTTGGTGGCCTCCGCCATGGCGGCAACGTCGTATTGCGGCAGGGACACATGGGCCTTTTCCCAGCCTGCCTTGTCCGCCAGGGATGCACGGTTCAATTTCATAGGCTGATTCCTCCGTTTTCAAAAGCTGCCCCTCAGTCGTCGCACTTCCACAACCCCAGGGCCGGGGTGCCGACAAAATATACTTCCTCGCCGTCAGGCAGGGTGTTCCAGCCCTCTTTCAGCTCCGCGGGGTTGTACTTCTTGCTGACTTCGTTGTAATCGGCCCACTGGTAGCCGACGCCCTCGATCTCCTCCTTGCTCATCTGCTCCGGCTTCGTGCAGTAAGTGATCGTAAAGCGTCCGTCGCTGCTGCCCTGAATCAGATGGGCCGCGCTCATGATCTTATCTTCGAATGCGCCGTCGTTAAACAGCTTCAGCACATAATCCCGGCCCTTGTAACCGAATTTCCGGGTCATGGCGTCCATCTCGTCGTTCTCGCCGAAAGCCCGAATGCCAGGGGCCAGCAGCATCAGTTCGCCGCCGTCGGCTACAATCATGCGGGTGCGGTAGATGCCCTTATTGCCCACCCATGTGGTTTTCAGCTCCTCGGGGTCCAGGTAGGCGATCACCTTCTTTGCCCGGCGTTCCACATGGACGATGTTCAGTTCCTGGCTCAGTTCGCAGGCTTTTTCAAAGGGGACCCGGCTGTCGCCGATATACAGGCCGTTGAGGCGTGTCTCGTCGTTCTCCCGGGTGGTGACGGTTTGCAGGAACACAACTGGGATTTTGCCGTCGATACAGTGCTGCTGGGCGTAGTCGTAAAGCATCCGGGCGGGGCAGTCCCGCACGCCAAGGGCCTGCTCCATGCCGCAGATGGCGGAGCACATATGACTCTTGTTGATCATGCTCCGTCCGCCCAGGCCGACAAACAGGTTCTTGGAATAGTTCGCCATGCCAACGACCTCATGGGGCACTACCTGCCCGACAGACAGAATCAGGTCGAACCCGCCGTCTACCAGGAGGTGGTTGACTTCCACTTCAATCTCAGTATCGTACAGCCCTTTGCTGATGTCCCGCACAAACTCGGCGGGAATCTGGCCCAAGACGATGGTATCCGTCTGCCAATGGTGGATTAGGATATCCTCATCCGGCACGACGCCGCAGAAGAACTTGGTCTTTTCCTCGGCGCTCATCGGCATATGGGTTCCCAGGGCAGGCATGACCTTGACTTCCGCACCCATAGCTTTGAGGCGGGGATAAAGAATCTGGGTCAGTTCTCCGGCAAAGCTGTAGCAGCGGGTGAAATCCGGCGGGACGATCAGTACCTTCTTGAGGCCGGGATACTGGGCAAGCAGCTCATCGCACATAGCGGCGGCTTTTTCCAGGGAGATACCGGCCCGTTCCGTGCAGTACAGTTCTTTCATATACTTTCTCCTTCTTCCGGAATCAGTCGGCAATTTTCACGATTACTTTCATATAATCGCCGGGGTTCTTCTCATTGTCGATGATGGTGTCGGGAGCCTCGTCCATGGTGATGATCTTGGTCACAGTATCCATGAGTTTGACCTTCCCGCTGTGCAGCAGCTCCAGGGCTTCCTCGAACTCGCCCGCGCTGGTGCGTGCGCCGCGGATGTCGATTTCCTTCCGGGTGATCAGATCGGTAGGCAGGCTGGTTTCTTTCTTGGGCCAGCCGGTGAAGGTGATGCGGCCGGCATGGCACACCAAATCCAGGCTCTGGCGGATCATGGCGTTTGCACCGCTGCACTCCATAACGAGCTGTGCGCCTTCGCCGGTGATCTCCAAAACTTTGGCAAGCACGTCTTCCTCTTTGCCGTTGACGGTGTACTCGATCCCCATTTTCTTAGCGAAATCCAGGCGTTCCTGTACCAAGTCGATAATAATTGCGTGAGCTCCGTAGGCTTCAGCGACCATGCCGGCGTAGAGGCCGATTGGGCCGGCGCCAATGATGGCGCAGTATTCGCCGCTCTTGAGGCCGCCGCGGTGAACGCCGTGGAGGGCGATGGTGAGGGGCTCGGCTAGGGAGCCCATTTCGTAGCTCATGCCGTCGGGGAGCTTGTTCAAGAGGCTGGCGGGGTGGCAGAAGTATTCGCACATACCGCCGTCCACGTGGACGCCCAGGACATGGAGGCTGGTGCAGCAGTTGGTGCGGCCGATGGAGCAGGCATAGCAATGATCGCAGTAGATATAGGGGTCGACGCAAACGCGGTCGCCTTTTTTAAGGCCTTTGGGATTAAGGGCGGGGTCTTCGGGAATGCTGAGGATTTCGCCGCTGAGCTCATGGCCGATGACGCGGGGATAGCTGACGAGGCCGTTGGTGCCGCGGAAGGCGCCGATATCGCTGCCGCAGACCGCGGCGGCATGGATTTTGATCAGGGCTTCGCCCTCCTTGGGTTCAGGCATAGGTTGATCGATGCAGGCAACTTTCCAGGGTTCAGCGAACTTGATAGCTTTCATGGTAAACAGATCTCCTTTACAAAGAAATAATCCGCACATGCGTGTGAAACGAGACATCACACGTCCTATGTCTTTGATTATAACGCATTTCCCAGGAAAAGCTATACATACTTCCTACAAATATTCACAAAAAAACTGTGCAGATATCCAAAGGCAACCGAAAGAACACAGCATTCCATTACGACTTCACAGCGTCGCCGCGGCATCGACAGAGGAAGGAGCACCCAACCCACAGCAGCCCCCGCAGCAGCGACAGCGGAAGGAGAGGCACGCCAAGTCCGTGTGGTCTTCTTCGTTTTCGTTGGTAGGCACAGTAGGATTCCACCGGACTTGAGACGCCCCCGCA
>JAAWGR010000067.1 GCA_022795445.1 Oscillibacter sp.
CATCTTCTGGGCTACGGACATCGCCAACGACCTCATCATGGACTCCCGTGAGGGCCTCTCCGCCCTGATTGCGGATGAGCTGTGGAGCCTGGTGGGGGCCAACTCCAACCCTCTGGCGGCGGGCTTTGTTCAGGAAATGGTGAAAACCATCCGGGGCCTGGGCGGTATCGCCGTCACCTCCACCCAGGGGATGCAGGACCTCTTCGGCCTGGACGGCGGCAAGTACGGCAAGGGGATTTTGGACTCCAGCCGCATCAAGCTGGTGATGCAGATGGAGGAACAGGAGGCCCGGCTGATACAGGGCGTGCTGAATCTCTCGGAGGATGAAGTGCGGCAGATCACCCGCTTCCGCCGGGGAGAGGGGCTTCTTTGCATCGGGTATAATCATGTCCCCATCCAGTTCCACGCGACCGCAAAGGAATACGACGCCATCACAACCTCGCCCACGGATTTGCGGGCCAGGAGAACGGAGGATGTGGAATGAACGGCCTGAGAAACGACATTGCCCGGATACAGGCTTTGGTAGGCAACGCATTCAGTGCCACCGGCAGTCTTGCGGCGCTGGCAGACAGCGGTCAGATCCTTCCTGCGAAGCTGGAAAAGGCGCTGGAGGAAACGGCGGGCGCCTTTGAACGCTCTGCCCTGGAGCTGCGGCGGCTTTGCGAAAAACACGCTCCCGGCGCAGGCGGCTATGGGAAAAGGCCGGTGCTGCCCCGCATGGAAACCTCCGGCTTCGTGGAGACATTCGGCTACGGCTGGCTGCACATCCAGCTCAACACTCTGCTGCCTCATTGCCGCTACCAGCCGCCCGAGTGGCTGAGTGATACCATTCGCCGCCTGCTGGATGATTACGAGGCTGGAGGAAGCAAGCTGCCTTTCTTCCGAAACGCCATACTGGTGATTGACGAACATTGCGGCGTGGACGGGCGGCACATCTTTGACCAGGACAATAAGGGCTTCAAGGCGGTTTCCAATGCCATCAAAGGCCGCTTGGTTCCGGACGACGACCAGTTCACTCTGGCCCTGGCGCTGCTGTCCGAGAGAAGCGAGCTGAACGTCTGCCACATCACATTGATGGACATGGCGGACGCGGCGGATTTCTTCGCCATGCGCTCCGGAGATTATGCTGTTCCGGACTTCTACGGAGGCAGCTGGGGGTAGGCAGATTTGTATGAATTTTAGGGTCGAAGGGGGGCTATATGTCCAGCAAATAACCTGCCCACCCTCACACTCTGTCAAATGCCTGAGCCAGAAGGAGTTCGGCTTTTCTTGCGCAGGCGGTTTCAACCGCTAGGCCTGTCATCTATGTGGGGGTGGGCAGACCACCCTCACATAGAGCCTGTGGAGGGGGCCGAAACCATTCTTTTGCCGGGACGGCGAAAGAACGGTTTCGGCCCCTGCAGAAATCAACGTTAGATTCTGCCGCATACACGAAAAGAGGTGCCTTATGAAACATCTGGCAATTATAATTCTGGCCGTCCTGCTCTGCGGGACCATACTTTTTACAAGCTCCCGTTCTATCCCGCCTGAGCCTGAAACTGTCCAGGCCGAAACAATCCATTATACGGATATTTCCGGTGACTACCTGTTTGTTCAGAACCTCAGCGAAACAGAGCGGATGGTTCATTCCCTTCGAGGTTATCTGAAGGACAACAACATCCAGGTTCAAGCCTTTGTTCCGGATGAAGCTGTTTGCTATGCTGAAAGCACCTGGGACCCGGCAAAGGCGGCGGCATTTTGCGGCGGGCCGGTCTACTGTGTGGAGGCATGGGACATCTTCAAAAACGGAGCGTTCCAAAAGACCTCCTATCTGGCAGGCAGAATATGAGGGGTTATGCTGTTCAGTGTACGAGATATTGACGTGCTAAAGATAGTCTGTTGGGTGCAATACATCAGGCCAGAGCGCCTGCTCAGTGTCATAACCGAAACCGAACTCCAAAATCTCATGAGTCTGGGTTTTATAAAAGGCCATGAAAAAAGCGGAGCTTTGGTTCTCACATCCAAGGGATTTTCATTTTTACAGACCGTTTTTCACTCCAGCATCCCGGTACTGGCACAATCTTATCATAGCGCAGCCATTCAGCGAAGGCTCCGGCAGTCCTTGCTTGCGCTGACTGCCTACTGTGGGGGCGTTGATATTTTTGTCACTTCGCCGGAAGAATTGTTCAATACGCCATCTCTCTTTTTTCCCACCATTACCCGGGGACACAGCACGAATCCCTGGGGTAATGTCCGGGTTGCCGCTATCAGCAACCTGGGAAACCTGCTCTATGCAATCCATTATGTCTGTCCGGGAATCGGTAAGCTGGTCTTGATGGATGAATTAAACTCCTTCATAAATCAAACTGTCCGCTTTCGGGATGCCCGGCGGGCGTTTATCTTTGCCGGAGAAAGCTACGGCGACATTCTGGCAGAACTGGAAGCCTCCGAGCCAAGGACAGATACCAAGCTGATTTCCTATGGCGCTGCCTATCGCTGTCTGCAGCTCCCGGTCCATCTGCTCTCCTGCGACGATGCTGGCGCAGTTCAGCTCCAGATCATGTCTGTGCCGGACTACCGCCGGAAGCTCACTCGGGCCGCTCTGAAAGGGTTGTATCAGCCATCAGAGAATCCTGCCTGGGACGCTCTCTTTCAGGGGATGCCCTTCATCATGGCGGCAGATATGGACCTGCGGCGTCTGGACGCTGCCATTTCCATTGCCCGTCAGGAAGGATTCCAGCAAATCGCCGTCGCCGCGCTGGAGGGCCAGGCGAAGGCTGTGCTGTTCCCGCGCTACCGGGACACTGGGAAAGCACGGGTATTCATCCTCACCGGCGAGGCGGTTTCCGAGGTGACAGGCAGGCCGCCCGTACCTTACACGCCGCCCCGCACACAATTTCTCACAGCGGAAGGAGATGTCATTGATGCGCCGTCCCTCCAAGCTTCTGGAAGAGCTGGAAGACAAACTGGCTCAAACGTGCGGCCCCTGGGTTGACCGCAACAAGAAGAAGTTCCCGGTTTACATCCCTTTGGCACTGACCGCCTGGTACTTCTATGGGATGCTGCTCAATTCCTTAAAATTGGGGAAAGCCGTTACCTTCTGTCCTCCCGGCGAAACGCCGCCGGAAAGCATCTGGGTGCTGAATCCCCTCAAAAACTGGTTCGTACTGCTGACCCCCTTCGGACTTGGAGTCACCGCCGTGATCGTCCTCCTGATCTGCCTGATTCTGAAAAAAGGCTACATCTGGTTCTCCGGCTACAAGTACACCCATGACCCTCGCGGCTTCGATATCCTCCCGGACGCAACCCACGGCTCCTCCGGATTTCTGACAAAAAAGGAGATGGCGGAATTTTTGGAGCTGGGGCCTATGGCCGGGGTACAGGGCATGATGCTGGGCAAGATGAAAACCCGGCCAGGAGATCTGGACAAGTACGCCCTCTGCGCCGCCCACCGGATGGTCCCCGGCGACAACAACAACCTGCTCTGTATTGGCGCCCCTGGCAGCGGAAAGTCCAGGGGTTTTATTATCCCCTTCCTTCTTGGCTGCGCCCAGCGGGGAGAGTCCGTTTTTGTGACGGACCCCAAGGGGGAACTTTTTGAAAAGCTGTCTCCGTACTTTGCGGAAAAAGGCCACTACGTCAAGGCAGTGAATTTCCTGGACATGGCCCACTCCGACGGCTGGAACTGCCTTTACTCCCTGGACACGGAAACCCAGCTGGTGCAGACCGTTGCCAACACCATTATCCAGAACACCTCCGGCCCCAATGAGGCGGATGATTTCTGGAGCCGTGCGGAGCTGAATCTCCTGATGGCCCTCATCCACTACATCTGCAACCTGAAAGACGGTCAGGGGAATCTGCTGCCCATTGAGCAGCGCGGTCTTGGAGATGTTTACCGCATTTTGACGGAGAAGAGCATCAATGAGGTCAACCGCACCCTGGCGGCGCTCCCGGCGGACCACCCGGCCAAAGGACCTCACGGGCTGTTCCTGAAGGCGAGGGAAAACCTCTGGGGCAACATCGTGATTGGTCTGGGCAACCGGCTGGCGATCTTCCAAAACAAGTTGGTGGACGCCATTACCCGGAACCATGACGTGGATTTGCTGCTGCCGGGACAAAAGCCCTGCGCCTACTTCGTCATTATCTCCGCTCAGGACAGCGCCTACCGGTTTCTCAGCTCTCTGTTTTTCTCTCTGGCTCTGCCGCGCCTTTCCGACTACGCCCGTCTGTATGGCAAAAACGGACGATTGCCGGTACTGGTGAACTTCTGCCTGGACGAATACTGCAACATCGGCTATATCAGCGGAATTGCAGATTCTTTGAACAGTATCCGGGGCTTCAATATGAGCTGCCAGATCGTGGTGCAGAGCCTTTCCCAGTGGCAGGAAAAATATCCGGGAAAGGAGTGGGAAAACCAGCTGGCCACGTTCGACCAGACCCTCTACATGGGCTGCAACGATCTGACCTCGGCGGAGTACATCTCCAAGAAATGCGGCAAGGTGACGATTTCCGTTACCAACAATCAGATGCCGCTGATGCCGCTGTTTTCGCCCATCTACACCAGTACCCGGCCCTACTCTCAGACCCGAAGCAATACGCAGCGGGACCTGATGCTGCCGGACGAAATCCTGCGGCTGGACCGGAGGCAGTGTATCGCCCTGTTTCAGGGTCGCAAGCCCGCCCTGCTGTACAAGCTGGCCCCGGAGGAGCTTCCGGATTATCTGACGCTGAAATCCTGCCGGGTCATTGATTACACTCCCGAATGGAAGCGGAGAGAAGAGGAAAGCGCAAAAGCGGCGCCGCCCCTTTCGCCAAAACCAGAGGTGAAAAAAGAAGGGCCGCTAAAGAAAGAATCTCCATCAGCACCAGCACCCTCGCCAGCGCCTCATTCAGCAGAGGAAGTGTTTTATGATGTTCTGGATATGAAGGGAGAGGCCGCGGGCGGCCTTGGAATGGTGGAGATCAAAGCGGTACGGGACAGCGAAGAGGAAGATGAATCCAGCCCGCCGAGGCATTGATGTCCTGGCGGGCAAAAAGAACGGTTACTGACGGCTTATGATATCCAGCATTTCTCTGGGAGTCACAATAAACGTTTTACTGGGAAAATGCTTCTGGTTTCCAGTTACCAGATATGCGTCCTTAGACTTACGCATTTCCATGACAACCTCATAAAAAACTACATCTTTTGGGTCGGGCAGAATTTCTTCAATAGACTCTGCGTCAACAAACAGCCCTCGTTTGACAAATCCCTCTAAAAAAATTTCAACCGCTTCCAGGGGAAAGTGAAATTTAGGGCGGCTCAAAACAGTTCGATATTCCAGAATGATTTCTTTGTTTAAGAGTGGAATAATTTTGCCAGTTAAAGCTTCAAGCAGAACAGAGCCGGGAACCGACTCCCATTTCAGCATTGCAGACACAAGGACATTTGTGTCGATGACCGCATAATACTTCATTCCCGCTTTGCTCCCGATTCCCTGGCGGCGGCGATTTCCTCGTTGATTACCTCCAGGGAAAGCTCTGAAACACCGCTTTCTTGGGCTGCAGCACTCATTTGCCGCATGGCTTCTACGGCGTGTTCAGCGCAATAAGGCTCTTTCGGCAAGGTCATGCTGAAGGGAATACCGTTATCAAGGATGGTCCTTTTCAAAAACATCCGAATCGCCGTAGGCAGGTCAAGCCCCAGCTTTTCGTAAATTGCGGCAGCTTCGCCCTTTAATTCGTCATCCAACCGCATTTGAAATACAGAAGAACTCATAGATACCCTCGTTTCTATACAATAGTAGTTGTTTGTATATTTATTATACGACAAAAAGGATGCTGTGTCAATTTATATCTTGATAGTGCAATAGACAGGAGGTGCGCCCATGAGGGCCGTAGAGATGAAAGAACGTCCAAACTTCCCGCTGATGCGGCAGACGGACGTACAGGGCATTTACCACATGCAGATGCCCCGCTGGCTGTTCTCGGACCCGCGTTATGCGGATATGAGCCTGGACGCCAAGGTAGCTTATACTTTTTTGCTCAACCGCTTCCAGCTCTCCCGCAGGAACGGCTGGGCCAACGAGCAGGGAGAGGTCTTTGTGATCTTCCCTCGGAAAGAGCTTGCGAAAGAGCTGCGTATCTGTGAGAAGAGAGTGACAGCAGCGTTTCAAACGCTGGCGAAGCTGGATCTCATTTGGGAGAAACGCTGCGGTCGGGGCGACGCCAACCAAATCTATCTGGCCCATGTCCAGCCCCAGGATGACCTGGAGTACACCAGTGCCCCCTTTGTTTCAGAGGAATATCCTGCTCATTCGAGAACCGCCAATTTTGCGGGTCTTACGGATGAAGAACCTACCCGCAGGGCGGTACCGGCCTCGCAAGAACCGCAAAAAAGGCCGTTCAAGAACCGCCAATCCTGCGGTTCCAGAACGGCGGAATCTGCGGTTGCAGAACCGCCGATTTTGCGGCCAAGTTATAAAGAAAAGAAAAAGAAAGAAGAGAGTCATATTTACGTCAGTCCGTCCGCAGGCCCCGCAGACGTGGACAAACAGACAGACGATGAACAAGAGCTTCAGGAGATTTTGGACGCCTGTGAGCTGGATATCTTTGAGCCGGAAGTCGCCAAGGTGTTTGAAAACGCCATTGAGCGGCTTTTTTATTCGGACAGCTTCCGGATCGGCAACGCCACCCTGCCCCGGAGCCGCGTCCGCTCCCGTCTGCACATGTTGGACTGGATGATCCTGGACGCCACGAAGGACAAACTCCGTTCCAACCTGGGGCGACAGGTGAAGAACTCCACAGCCTACACCATGACCACGATTTTTAACTGCATCGCAGAGAGTGAGAGCGACTTGCTGGTGGACCCGTATCTCAACAGCCTGGGCGCTCTGTCAGGCGGACTCCGCCCGCCGGGAGGGGGGTGATCAGTATGCTTTTGTCTGTTCAGCAGAAATACATCCTGGACATTCTCCGCAAGCTGGGCTGTGTTCGCCGCCGGCAGCTTGACACGCTGGTACGGGAGAAATTCCGTCCGGACCTGGAGATTTCCGAGGTCCGCATGGACGCCATGCTGCGCCAGCTCCGGGCTGGAACCGGCGATGTTCGCACAGACAGCGAGTTTGTTCGCCTATCCGGCGCACAGCCTGACGCGCTCCGCCTGGAGGCGGTTGATGTGATGCTGGAGCTTGCCGAAGGAAAGCCGGAGGATTTTACAGTACGGGTGGAACGGCCCGAGCTGCTGCGTTTTTCCTGGGGGAAATCTCTCCGCCTGTTCACGGTAGCGGAGCTGTCTGCCCCCATCCATTCTGCGGTCGAGATTCTGGCCCATCGAAAACGTGTTGTCTGGATATCCGCCAGCGGCATTGCGCCGGAGGGCCTGACCCTGCCGCCCAAGCATTTCTTTGCCGCCCGCTTGGAGGACGGTTCCCATCGGTTTTATGGCTCCAACGGGCCATAAAATATAAAAATTCAATACAGGAGGTACACACATCATGGCAAGAAAGAAAGCGGTCCCCGTCGAGGAACAGGAACCCAACATGGAGGGCTTCGGCCTGCCGGAAACCGAAATGCCGGAAGGAGCGTATGAGTTCCCGGAGGGCCTGCCCGAACATACCGAGGGTATGGAATCCCCGTCCGCTGACGACATGAACACGCCGCCGGAGGGCCTTGAGAGCGAGGAGAAGGACGTGCCTCCCGGTGATCTGCCCGATGCCCCGCCGGAGGATACTGGCGAACCCGTTGCGGAGATGCCGGAGGAATCATTGAATGCGGAATCTACGGATTTTCCAGAGGCCATGGAATCTGCGGAAGCTCCCGAAGCTACGGAACCTGCTTCCGAAGACATGGCTGACCCTCGGGAGAATACGGCTGAAGACTCTGCGGAGAGCATCTCTGGAGAAACTGCTGGCGTTATCGCTCCTGCCCCCGCTCGACCGAGAAGCGACCGTCAGAGTTTCTTTGACCTGGACTTCAACGAACTGGACCGGGACCTGACCGCAGAGGAGCGGCAGGAATGGAACTCCATCTACGCATCCTACCGGGGCCGCAGCGCCCTGACCGGAACCATCATCGGCGTGGACCCACATTCCATCAATATCCGCAGCCGCGAGACAGGCCAGATGGAGCGGCAGACTATGTACTGCGCCATCGTGATTCCCTACCGGGTGCGGGTGGTGATTCCTGCCGCGGAGATGTGGGAGGCGGGCCACGAGCGTCCGGACTTCGTGCTTCAGAACATGGTGGGCGCGACCATTGACTTCATCATCACCAAAGTAGACCGTGAGAGCGGCTTTGCTATCGGCTCCCGGCGTCTGGCAGCCCGCTCCCAGCGGTATTTCTTCGCCCACAGGCCCGCTCTTCGCAGGGAGGGCGCCCGGCTGAAATGCCGGATTCTCTCCGTAGGTCCCCGGCGGTGTCTGGTGGAGTGCTACGCCACGATCTGAATATGACCCAGCGGGATCTCCGTTACACGGCCATTCCGGACCTGCGGAACGAATACCATCCCGGTCAGGAGCTGGACTGCGTGGTGAAGAGCTATGACCCGGAGAAGGAGGTCCTTCGCATTTCCGTCAAGGAAACGGAGTCCAACCCCTTTGAGGGCGCGGAGCTTCGCCACCCGGCAGGCAGCCGGAGGCAGGCGGTGATTGCCGGAAAGTACGGCGGCGGCGTTTTCTGCAATCTGCCCGATGGCACCGTCTGCATGTGCAATTACTCCTACCAGCACGAGGATTCTGATTTCCTGGTGGGAGATACGGTGATCCTGGTGGTCCAGCGGCACGAACGGGACAAGCGGCAGATGTACGGGAAAATCCTGAGCAAGTGGTGACAACAAGGCCCCACGCTGTCATTAGGCGGCGTGGGGTCTTGTTTCCATATATCTTATCGGTCAGTGCCGGGGCCGCTTCTTCGTGATATTCTCTGTTTCCACCAGCCAGCCTGTCGAGATTGGAAATAGCCCGCAGAAGGAGTGTCAATGGCCAGCCATAGAAACCAAAAGCAGCTCATTTACTTTTTCTCTTTCTCCCTCAATTTTTGAAGCTCTACATACTCCACAACCGACTGCCGCCCATGTTCGCTTAACGAAAGAACATCCCGTACCAGCTTCTCACAGGAACAGTCACGAATGACATAGACCATCTCCAACGGATTCTTTTCATCATAGGAACAACGGCCTATCAGATAATCGGCGGAAACGCCATAGTATTCCGCCAGCGTGATAAAATGTCGCAACGGCAGCTCATATTCGCCTGTTTCATATTTTGAATAATGCTGTTGAGAAATACCCAGTACCGCCGCAATATCGCTCTGTGAATAATCGTGATCTTCACGCAGTTCGCGAAATAATTCTACCACGCTTTTCAAAGCCGTTTCCCTCCTTTTTCAAAAAAGAGTACCATACATATAATACTATGTATTGATTTAACCCATTTGATTATGTATAATACCTATTATTCTATGTATAAGGAGGACGGACTATGGGAATAGCAGACTGCGCCTTCACAGGCTATCGCCCGCACAGGTTTCCCTGGAAGAACAACGAAGCAGACTCTCGCTGTGAGGCGCTGAAAGAAGTTCTGGCTGAGCAGATTTCGGCGCTGGCTGAAGCCGGAATAACGGGGTACTTCAACGGGGTCGCGGAGGGTGTGGACTGCTGGGCGGCAGAGATTGTCCTGTCCCTGCGCGAAAAAAATCCCGCACTGAATCTCTACTGTATCCTGCCCTACGAAGGCCAGGCGGACCAGTGGACGGATTCGGCGCGGGAACGTTATCGCTCGATTCTGAAACAGGCGGATTCTGTGACCTATGTGAGCCGTGAATACTACGATGGATGCCTGTTGGACCGGAACCGACGGCTTGTAGAGTCCGCCGGCCTACTGCTGGCTGTGTTCGACGGGATACGGCGCAGTGGTACCGGCTCAACCATAAGCTATGCCCGGAAGCTGGGGCGGAAGATCATCGTGATCGACCCGCTTACCCGGTCTGTGGCCCATGAGGGCAGCTGGACATGAAAAGATTCTTATTAGCCCTCTCCGTATTGCTGACCATCTCTCTGTCAGGATGCGGACATCATCAAGCTGCCGCCAGCAGCGAGGAAACAATTTATCACTCTGATACTTCGGCCGAGGATTGCCTCTTATGCGGAGAGGGCACAGAAGCGTCTTATTGGGGGCAGGAAAATGTTGCGCTGATCAGCCTCAATACATTTGAAATTAAACCAATAGAAATCAACCGTTACGACAGGCTGAACAGGCAGTTGATTGAAGAATATGCTGGAGTTGTATCCTTTGGCGGAGGCGGGAGCCAGAATGGCGGCTTTTCCGCAGCCATTCTGTTGGAATATGATAGAGGTTATGCCACAGGTCTCTGCACTTTTATGATGATAATGTGTACAAGTTTTCCGTCAAAGCTGTGCGGGGATTTGTTCAGAGGTTTCTATACTATGGCACCGATACAAGAATTCCTTTTTTGGGGCAAATTAAACCTCAAATGAATCTGCCGCCGAAAGAATGGGCGTTTTTGCGCAGAAATATTTCAATAGACGCTCAAACGCTCAGGTGAAAGCGCTCCATCCAGAGATTGACTTGAATAAGATAGGCCATCAGCTGAGGCCCTGCCATCAGCTGCCCGAACCAAGGCTTTCCCAGCTCAGCGGGGGCGGCGGCAAATTGCCTGGCCCGCTCCTGATCGATCAGGGGGCGGATGGGGGCGTTGGGATCCTCCAACAGCGCCAAAAACCGGCGTGTCACCAGCTCCTGATAAACGGGGCTGTAGGTTTTCGGATAGGGACTCTTTTTCCGGTGAAGCAGTTCCGGCGGCAGGAGAGAACCGCAGGCGTCCCGGAGCAGGGCCTTTTCCTCACCCTCCCGATATTTCATCTCCCAGGGAACGTTGTAGAGGTACTCGATGATCCGATGGTCGGCAAAGGGAACCCGGGCCTCCAGGCCGGAGTACATGCTGGCCCGATCCATCCGGTCCAGCAGCGTCTGCATGAACCACCGCAGGTTCAGCCAGGCGAGTTCCCGGCGGCGGCGGACGGCCTCCGACTCTCCCGGCAGATAGGGCGTCTGCCGGACACTCTCCCGATACCGCTCCAGAGCGTAATTCTCCAGATCCAATTCCCGGCGGACATCCTCTGCCAGCAGCATATTCCGGGTCTCCATGTTCCGAGACCAAGGGAATCCCTCTCCCTCCGTCAGCTCTTTCCGGTAGAACCAGGGATAGCCGCCGAAGATTTCATCGGCGCACTCGCCAGTGAGGGCGACTTTGTTGTGTTCCTTTACCAGGCGGCAAAAATAGAGCAGCGACGCATCCACATCCGCCATGCCCGGCAGATCCTTGGCTTCCACCGCCTCGTCCAGCAGCTGGGCCAGGCGCTCTTCACCGCACTCCAGGAATGTATGCTTCAGCTCCGGGTGGGCGGAAAGCATAATCTCCACATACCGCCGGTCCTGCTCTGGCTGAAAGGCGTTGGACTGGAAATATTGGGCATTGCCGGTAAAGTCGAAGGAGAAGGTATTGAGCCGCCCACCCCGCTCACCCAGAAAGCCGGCCGCCAGAGCTGTGATGATGCTGGAGTCTACACCGCCGGACAAAAAGCTGCACACCGGCACGTCAGACACCATTTGCCGTTCCACGGCGTCCCGCACCAGGAAGGCCGTGCGGGCCACAGTTTCCCGGTAGTCCTCTTGGTGGGGGGCGGCCTGGAGCCGCCAGTAGAATGCGGTGCGGAAGCCCTCCCGGTCATAGATGGCGAACTGTCCCGGCTCCAGTTCCCGAACCCCCTTGAATACGCCGCAGCCGCTGGTTCGGGCGGGACCGATTCCGAAAATTTCCCGAAAGCTCTCCAGATCGGCCTCCGGGCGGACCGCCGGATGCTGGAAAAGTGCCTTCGGCTCAGAACCAAAAATCAGTTCTCCGTCCCGCAGGGCGTAAAACAGAGGCTTAACCCCCGCCCGGTCTCGGACCAGGATCAGGCGCTCCAAAGCATCGTCCCATATGGCGGCGGCGTAGATTCCATTCAGCTTTGCGAAAAAGTCCACGCCATGTTCCATGTACCCGCACAGGAGCACCTCCGTGTCCGTTGTGGTGGAATATGTACAGCCGGACAGAAGCCCCTTTAGTTCCTCCGTGTTATACAGTTCGCCGTTGTAGACAATGGCGTACTCATGCTCATCCCGCCGGCGGATCATAGGCTGAATGCCTCCCTCCACGTCCCGAATCGACAGCCGGCTGTGGCTAAGACCGATATGCTCTCGCAGATAGCCTCCCTCCTGGTCCCCGCCCCGGTGGCGAAGGATCTGACACATCTCCTCAATTACGCTGTTCCATCTTTGACGCTGTGACAGGTAGTTCTTTTTTAAATCACAAAAACCGGCAATTCCACACATATCTCCGTATTCCTCCCATGCGCCGCCCGTCGGCAGCCGTTTCATTAAATGCCGCTATCAGTTTATGCAAAGCGGCACGGGAAGGACACATTAGACCTCATACGAAATTAAGCGAAGCGGTCAAAATTGCAGATACCAGTATTCCGTAGTTACCTGCTATATGGGCATATGTGCGATATGGGAATTAGCCTCGACATTGTATAGGTGGAAGATTTCCACCTATACAGCGCCCCGTCAGGCTGGTAAAATGGACCCGTATTCTAGGGCGGAGTAAGTTAGGGCGGAGTAAGTTAGGGAGGAACGGCGAAAAGCAGGGGCGAAGTGCGCCCTGCACAGCTCTTAGCGGCTTTGCCGCATAGAGCTGTGGCGTGCCCCTTGCGGGTACCTGGCCACACCGATACGACCTGGAATTAAAAATAAGGACAAGAAAGACCGTAATTGCCTGTATGGGCGGTTACGGCCTTTTTTTGTTCAAACGACGAAAGGAGAAGAAGCATGAATGCCGCAAAGTAAACTGATCGAGCTGACCTACTACGATTCCAAGTCCAACGTGCGGCTCACCGCCTACGCGGACACCATCATCATGGACAGCAATGCAAAGGGCAAAGTCATCAGCGCCATACGTTTCGGGGGATACCCGGAAATGGTCCGGGGTCTGGCGGACGCCATCTACGGAGGCGCCACCGTCGACGCGGTTCATAACGGCGCCACGATTACCCTGCAAAGCCGGCTCAAGAGCTACCAGCGCCAGATGTCCCACGACGGTCTGTATGCCATTGCCACCCTCATGTCCGGCGACGACATGCAGGTGGCGGATGCCCCAAAGGAATCCGAGGAAGAACCGGAGGATGAGCAAGCTGCGGATCAAGCGTCCAATACGCCCCAGCCCCGCAAGTGCTACATCTTCTGCCCTGCCGGAGACCGGAACCGTCTTTTTGAAGAGCTGGACCGCAAAACCGCCGCGCCATTGATTCCAGAGTTTCAGGACTGCGTATTAGACGCCCTGATCGACCGGGGCGACCTGCGTCCGCTGGAGGTGGTTTCGATCAAGGAACGCCTGGACGCCTGGGTGCTGGACCTGCTGCCAGAGGACAAGAACGTGGTGGATATCCTGGAACGGGGCCTGGAAAACGGCAGTATCGCTATTCCCGGCGGAGACCCGAACCAGCCGGACGGCTTTGAGGAAGTGGAGAACGTCACCGGATACCTCAACGCATTCGGTGTTACCGTGGCTGACCGCATCCGCAGTCAGTTTCAGCCGCTCTTTGACTCGGCGTCGGAGCCGCTGTCAGAGGAAGTGCTGGCTGTCAACGACTACATCCAGGCAAAGGCCGGGTATTCCCTCTACGACGCCCAACTCGCTGTGGCGGAATCCGTCAAGCGCCAGCTGGACCGCAAAACCGCCGCGCTGATTATCGCGGAATGCGGTTCCGGCAAGACGAAGATTAGTTCCACCGCTTTAGGCGCGCTGCACGGCCTGTGGACCTCCCAGCACCGGAAGGGCGCAGGAAAAACCTTCGGTGTGGTGATGTCCCCCTCCCATGTCACTCAGAAATGGGTCCGTGAGATTGGAGAAACTCTGCCGGACACCTATGCCATGGTAGTGCGGAGTATCACGGACCTGAACCGGCTGTACGCCATGTACGAGGCCGGGGATAAGAGCGTCTACGCGGTCCTCAGCAAGGAGAAGGCCCGGGACGGCTATATGCGCTATCCCGCTGTCACCTGGAACCAGCGGCAGAAAGCCTTTCTATGCCCGGACTGCATGAAGCCCCTGCAAATGGAGATCAGCGAGGACGGCGCCCGCTACCTGGTCAACGCGAACCAGTTCTTTTTCCAGACAGAGCACAAGAAAAACCACAAGTGCCCCGAATGCGGCGGGGTGCTCTGGGCTCCGGTCAATCCGGAAAAGCAGATTCCCTGGGTCCGGATCGGCGGCTACGGCTGGGTGTACCGCAGCAAAGCGGACAGCCACAAGAGGCGCACAAAAAACACGGCGGTCCTTGACCAGCTATGGAAAATCGCCGAAAACCCGGACGGCTATTTTCCGGTCAAAGGCGCGTACCGGCGATATCCGCTCAGCACCTACATCAAGAAGAAGCTGCGTGGACGAATCGACGGTTTCCTGGCGGATGAGCTCCACGAATACAACAACGCCAGCGGCCAGGGCGACGCCATGGCTGAAATCTATGGAACGGCAAAGCAGTTCGTAGGCATGACAGCCACGCTGATAAACGGTTACAGCTCCGGCATTTTCCATCTGCTGTACCGGATTGTTCCTGGCCTGATGCTGAAGGACGGCAAACACTACCGCAGGCCCAGTGATTTCAACGCGGAGTATGGCGTGGTGGAAAACACCTATGAGCTGAAAGACGGCGATTACAATTCCAACCGCCGGACCACCAAGCGGAAAACGAAGTCGAAGCAGCTTCCCGGAGTATCGCCGCTGGTGTTCTCCCGCTTCCTGCTGGAATACACCGCATTTCTCTCTTTGTCGGACATGGGAAAGGACCTCCCGGACTATGAGGAAATCCCGGTGCCGCTGGAGATGCCGGAGGATGTAAAAAAGGCATATAAAAAAGCGGAGGGTATCCTTCAGGGGATTCTGAAAAGCAACCGAAAAGCGGCGAACAAGCTGCTGTCGGCCTATCTGAACCTGCTGACGGTTTATCCAGACCAGCCATATGACCAGCCAGACATCGTTGACCCTTTGTGCGACAGCCAAAAGGTCGTGCTAGTCCATCCTGAGAATGTGGCGGATTTTTCGACGGTTCTTCCCAAAGAGGAAAAGGCGCTGGAAATTGTGCGGCAGAAAATCGCTGCCGGGGAGCGGGTATTGATCTACACCAGCTGGACCCGGACGGACTCCCAGCAAAAGCTCCTGGGCCTTCTCACCCGGGAGGGCATCCGCACGGAGATTCTCACCCCAGCCATTCCGCCGGAAAAGCGGGAGGCATGGGTGGAAAAGCGGGTGCAATCCGGGCTGCAAGTTCTGATTACCAATCCCCGCTGTGTTGAAACCGGATTGGACCTCAACGCCTTTACCACGCTCATTTTCTACAGTATGGGCTATGTCAACGCCGGAGCGATTTTGTAGTTTTTGCCGAACAGGAAATGTCGAAAAATGGCGGGTAAAGGTGTACAGCCCTTGAATAATTATACTTGCCGTTT